>JAAYCF010000025.1 GCA_012744415.1 Thermotogaceae bacterium | reverse complement strand
GATGAACTAAAAACCATCAGAAAGTCCCACGAGAATCCGGCAATAAAAGCCATCTACGAAGACTTTTTCGAAGCGCCCCTGAGCCATCGTTCCCACGAATTATTACATACTCATTACGCTGAACGTTCCAAGAAAAACTAAATGAGAGAATAGTTGAAAATATAACGTTTGTCCGAGAATGAAAATCGCGCGTCAAGGGCGGGGATTTAAGAAACCTGCCCTTGTTTTTTTGCCATCGCGTCTTATAAGTTAGTAGATTTCGGAAGGAGGTATCCGTTTCGAAAGTGGGCCAAGGCATCCGACGGTTACGATGCGGCTTTAAGATGAAGCCTAAACTCACGGCGGAAAGATACCGCGCGCGCGCCGCAAAAAAACGCCCACCCAAACGAATCCCATACCTTCAACGGCTTGAGAAGCAAGGTCATGAAGCTCTCTGCGAATAGACCGACGGGACGATAATCCACCCGCAAAACCGGCAAATGTGTTATAATCTTTCGTCTGATCCAAATCCTTAGAAGGAGGCTTTCGAATGAGTATAGATTTTAGAAATCGGCATTTTATCAGTACGCAAGATTTCGAAAAAGATGAAATAGACCTGATGATGAATGTTTCTTACGAAATGAAGAAGAAGTTTGCGCTTGGAGAACCCACGAGATACCTTCCCGATAAGACCTGCTTCTTGATTTTTTTTGATCAATCGACGCGGACGAGAAACTCGATGGAAGCCGGTATGACGCAATTGGGAGGACATGCCCACTTCCTAGCCCCGGAGCATATGCAGGTCTCGCATGGAGAAACCCCGCGCGACACGGCGATCGTATTAGGCCGATTTGGACACGGGATAGCCATCCGGCACTGCAAGTTCAAAGTTGGCAATCCCTTCCTGAAAGATCTGTGTCAACACGCCAGAGTACCGATCATGAATCTTCAGGACGACGTATATCACCCCTTCCAAGGATTAGCCGATCTGATGACCATCCAAGAAAAGTTTTCGAACAACTTGAAAGGATTAAAAGTGGTGATCTCTTGGGCATACGCAGAGAGCCACCTGAAACCCTTGTCAGTTCCTCAAACGCAAATCCTTCTTTTCCCGAGATATGGAATGGACGTTACCTTAGCTTATCCCGAAGGGTTTGATCTTATGCCCGATATCGTGGATACCGCCAGGAGAAACGCCGAAAAAACCGGATCGAAGTTTACGATCACACACGATATGACAGAATCCTTTAAAGGAGCAGATGTGGTCATTGCCAAAAATTGGGGCGGATTTTTCGTCGGGGATACCGAAGAAGCGATTAGAAAAGAGCAAGCCAAGCATAAAGATTGGCTTTGCGATCGGAAAAAAATGGAATTAGCGAACAAAAACGCGATTTATATGCATGCCTTGCCCGCAGATCGGAACAAAGAGGTGACCGACGAAGTGATAGACGGCCCATGGTCCGTTGTGTTCGATGAAGCGGAAAATCGCTTGCACACTGCGAAAGCAGTCATGGCGCTCACGATGGGGGGACGGCCTTAATGGCGACGCAAAAAGCCGACCTCGTCATCCGGAATGCTTCCGTTTTTTATGCGCATCGCCTATCAAGGGTGAATTTGGCGATCAGAACGGGTAAGATTATCGAAGTCATGGACGCCTCCGTAGCTGGCCCGGAAGCCGCGGAAATATTCGACGCGACGGGGCTTTACTGCTTTCCCGGATTCATCGATCCCCACGTGCATTTCGGCTTGCAATTGGGCGCGGAACAGAGTAGTGATGATTTTACGACTGGATCTGTCTCAGCCGCATTCGGGGGAATCACTTCAGTCTTCAATTTCACGCCGGTTCTAACTGGATCGGAGGAAGATTTGACCGCGCTTTTCAATGAAACCGCGCAAACGGCCGAAAAGTACCGTACCCAATTATTCCTGCATCTCGCGGTCGCGGAACCGAGGATCGCTCCCGAAAAATTGGTAGAGCTTGCCATCCGCTATAAATTTCGTTCGGTGAAGGTTTTTACGACTTACAGCAGTAGCGGGCGGATGACGTCGGACGGTTATCTGATGGATTTGCTCAAAGCCTCCCGCGGAACCCCTCTGGTTGTGATGATACACGCAGAAAACGATTCGATCATTCGTTATCGGGAGAAGAAGCTTACGAACGAAGGCATCGTTAAACCCTCTCACCTGCCCTACCTTCGGCCAAGCATCAGCGAAGTTGAAGCGGCTTTGAGGGTTTGTCTGATGGTTTCGGAGATGGGGGGGCGCATTTACCTCGCGCACCTTTCCAGCGGCAAAACAATCGACGCGATCTATCGGCACTTCCCCGCTTTGCTAGGCAAGTCCATCTTCCTCGAAACGTGCCCACACTATCTCTATTTCAGCGATACTTTCCTGAAAGGGGATCAGGCGGCTCATTTCACCACTTGCCCGCCCTTGCGATCCGAAGAAGAACGCCAAGAACTGCTCAAGCATTTTTTCGCGGGAAGAATCCACACGATCGGTTCCGACCATTGTCCATTCGCTTCTTGGGTCAAAGAAAAGTACAAAGATGATTATCTCAATATGCCAAACGGGCTTCCTGGTGTGGAACTGGGGTTTGTTTTGCTCTACAACTTGCTCAAGTCGAAAGAAAACGAAATCACAGTTGAGGAACTGTCCCGTATGTTTTCTTCGAATATTGCGAACGTCTTTGGGATCTTTCCTCAAAAAGGAAGTCTCCTACCCGGCGCGGATGCGGATCTAGCCTTGTTTGACCCCAATGCCGAATGGAAGGTGACCTTAGACGCTTTGCATGGGAGAAATGACTACGACCCCTACGAAGGTCTGAAACTGAAAGGAAAAATCGACTCTACGATCATTGGAGGGAAGTTCGTTGTCCGAAACAAACAATGGATCCCAACCCACGTCCAATGACATTTTCCAAACCCTGATCGACCATCATTCCCGGCTAAAATACTTCCTTCCGGGATCAGAAGCGCCGACGGATGCCGCGCATGTTCCGCACCCCTATAACCGGCCTTCTTACGATCAGATGTACATGGCGATCGCCGAAATAGTTGCTTTACGCAGCACGTGTTTGCGAGGGCGGGTCGGCGCTGTGATCACAAAAGACACGCGGATAATATCCATTGGCTACAACGGGGCGCCTTCAAAAATCGGGCAATGCGACCAGTATGGATGCATCATCGATTCGGAGAAAGGCGGATGTATCAGGACCATCCACGCTGAACAAAACGCCATTGCTTACGCTTCCCGAATCGGTATTCCCATCGAAAACGCGACGATATATGTCACGGTCAGTCCCTGCATCGACTGCGCCAAACTGATCATCGCTTCCGGAATCAAACGATTGGTTTATCTTCAAGAATATCGGAACAGCTACGCGTTGGAGTATCTAGAACTCTCCGGCTTGGAGGTAGAACAACTAAACTACGGCCTGAGCGCTATTTACAATGAATACTGCGGTCAAGAGGCGTCTGAATGCCAATAGAGAAAAAATCGCTCTCCATACCGAAATCGATCAACCCGGTCTTTTTATTCGGCCAGCATGATACTTTTCTCAGGCGCGTCAAGTCGGCTTTCAACGTAGAAATCGCCTACGAGGGAGATCAATTATTCTTGAGGAGCGACCATCTCGAATCGGTTGTTCTGGTGCAAAGACTCTTCGAAGAGATGATTCATCTGCTGGAGAGCGGCCATATACCCGATGAAATCGAGAAGCAGTACATTTTGGATACGTACAAAGAGATGAAAGAGCCTTCCGGAGGGAGCGCCGAAGGGCAGGAGACCTCTCCGATCGCGGAACTGCTGGCGAAAGAGGATTACTTTTTCAAAAAAATAAAAATCCGCCCGAAAACAGAAGGGCAAGCCAAGTATATTGAAACTCTGAAGAATAACGATATTACCTTCGCGATTGGCCCGGCCGGAACGGGAAAGACTTACCTGGCCGTCGCCATGGCCATAGAAGCGCTGAAGTCAGGCGTCGTCCAGCGCATTATCCTTACGCGACCCGCCGTGGAAGCGGGAGAAAGTCTCGGGTTCCTCCCCGGAACGTTGGTAGAAAAAGTGGATCCGTACTTGAGGCCTCTTTACGATTCTATTTTTGATATGATTCCGATGGAAAAGTTTCTGTTTTTCCGGGAAAAACAGATTATCGAAATCGCGCCTTTGGCTTATATGAGAGGAAGAACCTTGAATCACTCCTATATCATTTTAGACGAAGCGCAGAATACAACGCATCATCAGATGAAGATGTTCCTGACTCGTATTGGATTTCATTCCAAAGCGGTCATTACCGGCGATGTCACCCAGATAGACCTGAAACGTGGCATCGATTCGGGTTTAGTGGAGTGCGAGCGGATCTTGAAGAACATAAAAGGTATCGGGTTCTCCTATTTCGGCAAAAACGACGTGATTCGCCATCCTCTGGTCAAAAAAATTATCGCTGCTTACGAACGGGAAGAAGAATTGAATCAATTGACAGAACTGGAATCAGACGGGTTTGCGCGTGACTACAAAGAAAACCTAAAACGCGGAGAATAGCCGTGAAATATACCCTTTCCGCTATCAAACCCGTGGTGAAAAAGAAGTACTATTTGCTGCTTTTTTCTTTTTTTCTTCCTTTTCTCCTCTCGATTCTTTTTTGGCATTACGATTGGAAGAAAATCATATCCGCTTCCCTTTTGGTGCTGTTGACGAACGTATTTTTGTGCGAGAGGGTCGCCGAAAGCAACCGATTTTTTAAAATGCACTTTCAATATACCCTAACCTTTTACGTTATCTTAAACCTCTCCGCCTTTTTCTGTTTGGCGATTAGCGCTTATTTTGGGTTTGAACTTCTATCCACCTATTTCGGCGTCGCTTTGATCGCGATTCTTTTCGGCCGGAAACTCGGGCAAGTATCCGCAATTTTTTTGTTTTTCGTCTTTTCCTTGGCCTACCCCTCTCACTGGGCTTTTTTATTCTCATCTTTACTGGTCGGCTACATTACCGCCGAACTCACACGGAACGTGAAGAGAAGAATCGAGCTTTCGCTCGTTTCTTTTTTCATCGCAGCGATTCAGATCGGGCTTTATCTATTGCTGATCTTGTTCGGATTCGAGTCTTTCCGCATGGATTTCTTGTGGAAAATCGCGGTCATTCCTCCGATTTCCACGATTTTCGTCATCGGTCTTCTTCCGTACATCGAATGGATCAGCCGCATCTATTCGAATATCGGGTTGCTCGAACTCGGTAACCTAAACCATCCCGTTCTGAAACTGCTGATCACGCGCGCGCCTGGCACGTATTTTCATAGCACCGTTTTGGCCAGCTTCGCAGAAGTGGCGGCGGAAAAAATCGGATGCAACCCGATCCTTGCCAGAGTGGGCAGCTTCTTCCATGATATCGGGAAAATAACGAGACCGGATTATTTTACGGAAAACCAGGAAGCTGAAAATCCGCATGATCGCATCAAACCGCAAATCAGCCATCTAGTGCTTTCCGACCACATTAAGAGTGGGATCGAACTCGCCCAAAAGTATCGGTTGCCCTTGCTCTTCGAAGACATGGTGGCCCAACACCACGGCACCCGCATACAAACCTTTTTCTACAACAAGGCGAAAGAAACCGATCCCGATGTCAAAGAAGCCGCTTTTCGTTACGAAGGGCCGAAACCCTCCTTTAAAGAGTCTGGAATACTGATGTTGGCCGATTCGTGCGAAGCAGCATTGAAAAGCATGGGAAAGCCCGATTCCGAAAAAGTCAGGAGCGTTATCAAACAAATTGTCTTAGGAATCTTCGGGGAACGGGAGCTCGATAACTCGGGCCTCTCGCTCAGCGACCTTGAAAATATCGAAGATGCGTTCGTCGGTGTCTATCTGAATCAAAATCGAACCCGTATCCCCTACCCACAGAATAATCTGTGGTTTGAGGCTCCGGCAAAAAATCGTCGAAACGAGCGAAAAAATGAGAAAGAATAGTTATTTCAATCAAAACCCCCTATACATCAATATCGTCGAGAAACAAAGAAGAATAACGATTTTGCACAGAGGAATCAAACATCTCATTAGATCAATTGCGGAAGAGGAAGACGTAAGCAAGAAAGCCTCCTGTTCGGTCATCTTCATTAAGGATCCGGAAATGCGAGAAATCAATCGGTTATACCGGGGACTTGATGAACCGACCGATGTTCTTTCTTTTGCCTGTATCGACGAAATAGATGCCGCTGTTCACCTCTCCGAAACCGGGGTGAGCGGACCCGAATTGGGAGATATCTTCGTTTCTGTGGACACGATGATCCGAAACGCGAAGGAGGACCGTCAAGAAACGTGGGTTGAATTGGTCTCCTTGGTCGTCCACGGGTTTCTGCACCTGATCGGGTACGACCATCAGACGGACGCGGAGAGAGAGGAAATGTTCGTAAAGCAAAACGGGTACATCGAATCTTTCGTTAAATGCGGCAATCTCTTCTTGAGAGAACGGAATCCCCGCAGGGACTCCTCCAATAAAAAGGGCGGAAGAACGGCTTCCACTGACCCTACGTTATGAGTAAAACCTATCTCTCTCTTCTTTTCGTTTTGTTTTTCGCCTTCTCGTCAATGATCGGGGCGACGCCGCCCAACCCGGAATCGGATCCGCCGCAGGAGTCTATTGCTTGGCCCGTGCGGTTCGATTCCTACCTCGGTTCCTATCTTGTCGCACAGATCCCGTTTTCGATCGGCTTACCTTTCGATTTCGGCTTCGGGTTCACCCATGAGGCTCCTTTGGGGGGGCTATACGCTTACGGCCAGTATAAGAAGGAAAGAACCGTTCTATTTATGAAACAGCTGGTTGAACAGCGGCAGATCAAGATGTTTATCGGGGTGTCCACGGATTTAGTTTATGAGGTCAAGTATACCCATTACTTTTCAGATACATTAGACGTGCGCCAGGTACCTATTTTGAATCAATACACCACCCTTCTCCCTTTCTTGGCCAACTACGAGGTGCGTTTCCTCGGGACCGCCTCGAATCCCTCTTTTCTGTCCGACGGATTCTTGAAAGCGGGAATTGGCCCTTATCAAGTCAACCTGTTCTATTTTTCGGCGGGAACGATTAACAACTTCGAATTCCTTTCCGATATCGGTATCCATATCCTGGACTATCCCTCTTTTTCCCTTTCCCTCGGTGAAATCATCGGTGTGGGTGGGCTTCTTTACGAGGAGAAAGAAAAACGGTTTAGCCCGCGTTTCGTGTTCGGATACGTGCCGGAACAAGGCGTTCCCGGAATCGGATTAATGATCCATCAAGAGATTCCAATCGGAGATACCACGCTTGAGATAGGAACCGCTTTTGTTTTCCCGTTTTCCGGGGAAGGTTACTGGTTGGTGCAAGGAGAATGGAAGCACCCCGGAGACCATGCCTTAACCTTCGCTGCTTCTTCTAAAAACCTTTACCTGGGAGGACGATGGCTGATCAAATTACCGAAGATCTTTTAGAAGGCATTTCCCTCTATTTCCACGTCCCATTCTGCCAAAAAAAGTGTCACTATTGCGATTTTTTGTCTTTTCCCGTCGACCCAAAAATATACGATTTTTATCCCTATTTCGATGCCCTTTACAGAGAGTGCGAAGCGCGTCTGGCGAAACTCCAGAACGGATCGAAAATGCTGCATTCTCTGTATGTTGGAGGCGGAACGCCTAGCCTCGTGCCGGTGGAATACTATTCAAAACTGTGGACGTTGCTCCATCGTTACTTTTCCAGTGAAGCATGTGTTTCGGCCGAAAACACCTTTGAGGCAAATCCAGAGAGCGTCACGATAGAAAGCTTAAAAGCCTTGCGTTCGATGGGTTTCAACCGGATCAGCCTCGGTATCCAGAGTTTGAATCCTCAAGTACTGGAAAGAATGGGGCGGGTTCATACCGTGAAGACCGCGTTCCAGGCCGCAGGTTTTGCGAAAACAGTATTCGAAAACGTCAACTGCGACTTCATTGTGGGTTACGAAGCGAACCCTTACGACATCCTCGATCCACTCCTTCGCTTTATCCGCATCTTTCAACCCGAGCATCTTTCGGTTTATCCGTTAGAAATCCACCCAGATACAGTATTAGGAAAAGAAGGCGGGGATTGGCCGAACGTGACTGCCAAAGACTCCTACCCCGGAAGCGTATTTCTCCCGCTTCAGGATTTGCTCCGCTCTGAAGGCTACCGGCATTACGAAGTCTCGAGCTATGCCCGGCCGGGCTGTTTTTCGATCCATAACTTGCGCTACTGGAATAACGCTGATTATTTAGGAATGGGTTTGAGCGCCGGCGGGCATATTAAAACGACGAGATACGTGAACACTTCCGAATGGGAGAAATACGTCTGTGCTAATGACGATTGTGCGATCCCCGAACCTTCCTATTATTCCGAAAACGATACGATCGATGAGATCAGAGAGACGTTGTTTATGGGATTCAGAACAGCGGAGGGGATTGATCTGAACCGGTTGGCGCGATCGCATCCGATGTTGGACATCCGGAGCTTTCTCAACCAATTCTGTCACGAAGAACCGTTCGTGATACAAAACAATCGGTTAAGGCTGGAAGGAGAGTCTTTCTTTTATAACTACGAAGCGTTGGAAAAGGCGATGGATATATGTGACCGTTATTTTACCGAATGAACAAATCCCTGGAAATATGAAATTGCGGGATTGAAAACGAACCCCCCGCATGCTATAATCACACTGGTGGTTTGATACATTATAAAAGACTATACGAAAGAAGGGAGGAGTTCGTGTGAAGAAAATCTTCATCATGGCGGTACTGGTAAGCGCGATTTTCGCTTCCTTGTTCGCCGCGGAAATGGGAAAGTTAACGATCTGGTGCTCCGAAGTTCAAGTATCGATACTTCAAAAATTAGGTGACGAATTCGAATCGCTGTACGGAATTCCAGTGGAAGTCCAACAAGTCACATTCGGCGATATCCGCTCCAAGTTTTTGACGGCCGCCCCCGCTGGCGAAGGTCCCGATATTATCGTCGGCGCCCATGACTGGGTAGGAGAATTAGCGGCGAACGGGTTGCTGTTGTCGTTAGATTATTTTACAGGCCAGAAACGCGCCAACTATCTCGAAAGTTCTTTAAAAGGGTTTGAATACGGCGGAAAACTATACGGTCTTCCTTATGGCTCCGAAGCCATTGCGCTGATCTATAACAAAGAATTGGTTCCGGAACCGCCCACAACGATGGAAGAATTAATCACGATGGCAAAAGAATTAACCGACGGCGATTTGAGAGGTTTCGTATTCAATGCCGGAGATTTCTATATGGCCGCTCCGTTCCTGTTTACGGCAGGAGGATACGTTTTCAATGAAACAGCCCAAGGTCTGGATCCCAACGATATCGGACTCGCGAACGAAGGAGCCGTTATTGGGGGAAACTTGATCAAAAGGCTCTATGATGAAGGCATCATGAAACCCGGAGACAACTACCAGATTATGGACTCTTTGTTCAAGGATGGTCTGGCTGGTATGATTATCAACGGTCCGTGGGCGATAAAAGATATCCAATCGGCCGGTATTGACTACGGTGTTGCGGTTATCCCCTCGATCGAAGGGAAAAATGCGAAACCCTTCATCGGTGTACAGGGATTTATGATCAGTTCAAAATCTCCCAACCACATCTTCGCCCTCGAATTCTTAGCCAATTTCATCGATCAGAAAGAAATCATGTACAAGCTGTACCAAGCTGATCCCCGCATTCCGACAAGAGCCGATGTGTTGGCGCTGGTTCAGGATCAACCCGACGTCGTCGCTTTCGCCGGGAGCGCCGCGAATGGAACGCCGATGCCGAACATCCCCGCGATGAACTCCGTGTGGAGCGCCATGGCAGGAGCACTGACCCAGATCATCAACAACCTTCTCACCCCCGAACAAGCGCTTCAGGAAGCGGTTGACAAGATCATCCTTGCATTAGGCCAATAATTACGCTATCTCATAAGGGCGGCAAGTTTCGAGATTCGAAATAGAGCCGCCCTTTTTTTGGAGGGAAAGATGCTTTTCATACGGAAAACGCTCTTTTGGATTCTGTTAATTCTGGCAAACGCATTTCTTTTGTGGTCTTCGATCATTCTATTCAATGCCTCCATGGAAGGATTGGCCATTTCGCTCGTTATCCTGCTGTTTATCGTGGACTTCGCGTTTTTACACCCGAAAGGGTATCCTTACCGATATGCTTTGCCGGCTTTAGGGCTATTGCTCGTTTTAACGGTCTTTCCCATCTATTTCACACTTAAAACTGCTTTCACGAACTATGGAACCGGTCATCTCTTAACGAGACAGCAAGTGATCGAAAGCTTATTGAAAGAGTACGTGACGGATGAAAGCGCGGAACCTTACGACTATCGTGTTTTCATGCGACTCGAAAATTTAAATCCCACTGATGATTTCCTTCTCGTCCTAGAACGGTCGAACGTTTTGTATATCGCGGAAAAGCCATTCGTGACGCAAAGGGATTCTAAAGGGAATGTGATTTCAGCTTATTCGAGTTTTACGCCGGTTAAAAACGATCAAGCGCTCTTAGGAGACCGCACTTATACGCTGATACGCTCAAAACAGGATCCGGAAAGGATCCTGTCCGTTAACGCGATGGGACCGAAAGGCACCTATTCGTATGCTTTCTTCTTCTCCTTCGAAGACGCGGCCACACTTCCGAACCAAAAATACTTTATCAGCGAAATATTCACGGCTTACCTGGAAAAAGCCGATTTCGTCGACTCGGAAGAGAAGGTCTTACGATTCGG
>JAAYCF010000261.1 GCA_012744415.1 Thermotogaceae bacterium | reverse complement strand
GTTATCGGATTATTTTAAGAATGCGGTTAAACACCCGGTAATTTGGAATGATGCTCTGTAACAAGCCAATGAAGCGAACCTAAAGGCGCACCTACTGGAAACGCGTAGCTGTCGCGCTCCAAAACCGATATTTACCACAGTCCCCGTATTTTTTACGGTATTAAACTTCCGTTGTGTTTACCTTTCTACGTCAAAAATATTGCTACTTCGGTATGGTCGACACAGCTATCGCTTGGTCTCACGCGGCGACCGCTTCTCCCTATTTATACCATATTTTTCCCGTGATCGTTCCCTCCGATGAGAAAAAAACCGGCTCTCGCCGGTTTTCTCGAAGGGGCTTGTTTGTTAAGGCAATACAACTGTCGGGGTGAGTATCGGGATGATATCGGAACCGTTATAAAAGTAAACCAACTCATGCGTTCCGGGCACGTGGCACGTGACCGTCGCGAGAGTCAAATTTGTCGCGGAGAAATGGGCGAAGGAATTTCGCGCATTGTGATAACTGAATATCTTCTCTTCTCCGGGACAGATCGATGAAGACGGGAGCGGGTAGAGGTTCAGGTCATAGCACCCGTCAATCGACGCGTCGAACGCCATCATCACAGCGCTCTCAAGCGTGAAGTACTGATTCGCTCGAATAATGAAGGTATTCGCGTCGACTTTCACTAAAGAGAGGCCGGTCATATCTTCGGCCGTCGTAAAAGACCAAAGCTCGCTTTCCCTTGAACCGGACTCGTTCTGAGCGATCACTTTCCAGTAGTAAGTCGTATTCATCGCGAGGCTTTCGGCTTTTAAAGAAGGCGTTGAGAAATGATTGCCGACTTTGGCGATCGTATTCGGGGTCGTTCCGAGATACAGATCGTAGGTCACGATACCATTCACGGAGGGTGTCCAGGACAGCGTCGTTTCCGTCGCAATTCCTGTTGCCCCCGCGGCGGGGACGGGGTTGGACGGTTCCGACGGTTTCGGCATCCCGATTTGCGTCATAAACGTCCAGATAAGGCTGGCGGATACGCCCCACGGATTCTTTGAGATGACTTGCCAGATATAGTGCGTGCCGGGATCTAAATCTTCCACCGTTACGGAGGTATTCGGGCTATCCGACAAGACCTTATGCAAAGAGCGCGGCTCCATCCCATTTGCCGGAGCGACCCCGAAATACACGTCGTAGGTGAACGGCTTCGCGCCGACCACAGGTTGGCCCCAAGAAAGCGTAACGGTTAAATCCTGATCGATCGCGAGGTTGCGCGGAGATGGGGTATGCGCCAAAGACGGAGGCACGGCGGATTCCGTGATCGTAAACTGCCATACATCGCTCTCAGCGCTTCCCAACGCATTTCGGGCGACAATTTTCCAGTTGTAAGTGACCCCTTGCTCCAAATAATCCAACCGGAAGTGTTTTTCCTGTATATTTTCCACGACGGTGCTGGCTGTATCGGAGATCCAGTAATACAAATCATAGTTGACTCCGCCCATACACTCCCATTCCAGATTGACGGTGTAAGGCACATCGATCTCGCCATCACGCGGGTAAACGGGTTGCGGTTTCGACGGCGGGAAAGCCCCTGTCGAAAAGCTATTTAGGCTTGAAGACGCTTTCAAGCCATAGGCGTTGACCGCTTCGACTTTCCAAAAGTAAGTTTTCGAACCAACTAAGGTGTAGATGCGGAAGAAAGTTTCCGAAATCCCGCTGGCGACAATGCTCATGGCTGCCGCGCTCTCACCCAGATACAGATTGTAATAGACGGCGCTGTCCTGAGGGTCCACGCTCGCGTTCCAGAGGAACTGGACGTACGGCTCGTGGTTTACCTGCGAAGCGCCGTTGGTCGGGTAAAGGGTCGCGAAACTGCTCGGAGGTTGCTTCATCATCTCATAAACGGCGACGACCGCCTTCGGGTTATCGACTGACAAAACGAGCGGATTCGCGTTGCCCGCGTTCTCGCCGTTGACCAGCCAACGCAAGAAATCCTTGCCAGCAACGGTTGGAGCGCTCAACTGTAGTTGCGTGCCGGAGGCATACCAGCCTGAAGGGTCAGAACCGCTGCGGGCGGAGGTGACGCTGCTCTCCAGACTCACGTAGTATTCGACCGCGAAATGGGCGGTATAGGTGGCGCTCTTCACGGGAATAAAGGCGATGATCGAATCGGTTTCACCGGAAGACCAGTGATCAAAAACGAGACGCGTATCGTCGCCGCCGACCCGCACGCTCATATCGTAGGCTTTGGTTTGATCGACCTGCAAAATCACGGCATTATTAGGCGCAACCGAACACTGGGTGTCAGTTTCATACCTCGCGCCGTTCATTTTTATGGAGACGCCGTCATAGGGCGAGCTGTTCAAATAGAGCAAGATTTTTTGCGCAGAACTACCCTTGAAAAAACAAGAACTCAAACTAAACGTCATGATGATCAGCGAAAAAACGAAGCAAAAAGAAACGAAATTCGCTTTTCTCATTGAATGACCCCCCTCAATCAAATAAAAGCGTAAAACACCCATCGGTGTCAAAAATCACATAGAAAAAAAAACTCACATCATTATTAGACGGAAAAAGATAAAAATTACTTGCCCCGATAAGGTATTATAGCAAAAAAACGATCGATTGCAACCCCCCCGATACGATAACCCCCTCTGAGAAAAGGTTTACCGGTATTCGCCTGTTTTTTCGGCATTTCCCCACGCGGTTCTTTTCAAATGGTTTTTGGAGCGCCCGACTTTAGTCGGGCATGGGCTTCTCTTTCTCTAACGATGAGGTTTCGAAGAATGTTGTTCGATAACGCTTGCGATGATCGGCAGGCGTATCGCGGGTTGGTTTCGTGAACAATCCGAAACCCGCGTTTTATTTGCGACCGTGCGATATCGGGTTTGTTTCGTCCGGACATTCGGTTACGGGTATCGCGCCGTCGCAAGGAAAAGGGGCGCTTACGTCGCGATGATCGGCGCCCTATACGAAACAAGAAGATAGGGAAGCCCAACTAAAGTTGGGCGCTCCAAGGCGGTCATATAACACGCTCCGCTGCGAATCGTTGAACGTTGCGCGAACGCGTATGTTATAATCCAGTAAACACACACAAAGCGGGTGAAAGCGATGTTCACGATGCCGGAAACGATCACGTGCGCCTTGCCGGAGCAAATCGGCAATACCGCCCTCTTCGTCGGGCGAAAGAAGGAGTTCGACTACTTCCTGGGCGATTGGTATTACTACCTGCAAAACAACATGGCGCAGAGCCAGGCGATCGTCGCGCGGCGGAAGAAAG
>JAAYCF010000260.1 GCA_012744415.1 Thermotogaceae bacterium | reverse complement strand
GTTATTGGGTTTTCGCGTCTCGCCCGTTTATTGAGAAGAACGGGAATGCTTCCGGTAATGATTTGTAGAGTGCGAATAAATATTCGCCCGTGTGTTTATCGTTTTGCGACCCCGTGATCCCGGGTTCGGTGAATCCAAGCATTCGGTTACGGGTATCGCGGCGTCGCAAGGAAAAGGGTCGCTTACGCCGCGATGATCGGCAGGTTATTATCTCGCGACCGCGGGTTCGGTAAATCCAAGAATTCGGTTCGGGTATCGCGGCGTCGCAAGGAAAAGGGTCGCTTACGTCGCGATAGCCTCGTAAAAGAGAAAAGCATGCCCAACTAAAGTTTAATACGGTAAAAATAAGGAACGATTGTTTTGATACCGATGCTAGTCACGTCGTAAAAACACTACTATACCCCATCATAAGCGGGTTATACGGAGCGCCGACATTTATGTCGGCTTAGTTTGCCGGGTTATTTTACGAACGCAGTTAAACACCCGCTTATTAGAAATGATGCTCTGTAAGGAGCCCATGAAGCGCACATGAAGGCGCACCTACTAGAAACACGTAGCTGTCGCGCTCCAAAACCGGGGTTTTCCGCATTTCTCTTTCAAGAAGATATTCGGGGATTAAAAGCACAAAGAGATCCTGATAAGTTTTCTAAACTCCCTGGAGATCGAAAGCCAGGGCAGGAAAATCGTCGATCTTCAGATACTCAACAACGCGAACGAAAAACGATTCAAAAGAGACAAGTTTTCGATACTGGACATCAAAGCGAAACTGGACAACGGCGACCTCGTCAATATCGAAGTGCAAATACTCCCCTACGATCACATGCTTCAAAGGACGATGTACTATTGGGCGAAACTGTATTCGGACCAACTAAACCAGGGGGAAGACTATGGAGTGCTTAACAATACGGTCGTGGTGAATGTCTTAGGCTATAACCAATTTTCGCACGGGAAAATACACTCGGTCTACCAAATACGGGATAAAGAATCGGGAGAAAAGCTTGGAGATTTCTTAGAGATCCATTTCCTGGAGACACGAAAAATCGAAGAGAGCCAACAAGAGATAAACGAAGACCTGAAAGGATGGCTGTTATTCTTAAGCGACCCGGAAAACCAACGGCTGATGAGGTTGGGAAAGGAGAAGGAAGAGATGGGAAAAGCGATCAACTTGCTGGAAGAACTGAGTCGAAGCCGAGAAGAACGAGCTATCGCGGAGGAGCGCGGAAAAGCGCTGCGGGACGAGCTCTCCTTTCGCAAGGCCGCATTGGAAAAAGGATTAAGAGAAGGCCGAGAAGAAGGCATCAAGCAAGAAAAGCTCAACACCGCCAAAAAGCTGCTTCAAAAAGGGATGACTCTATCAGAGGTAGCGGAAATCACCGGTTTGTCACCAGCGGAAATTGAAGGAATAAGATAAGGCTTAGTGAAATACTAGCGAAACCGGCTTATAATCAAGAAAAGAGGGAGAAAAGAACGAAAAAAAGTGCAAGGAAAACGAAGGAACCCCCTCCAAAACTATGGGATCGCGCCGTCGCAAAGGCAAGGGGCGCTTACGTCCCGATAGCCTCGAAAAAGAGAAAAGTATGCCCAACTAAAGTTGTGCGATCCACCAAGGGCTCATTATTAGTCACTTTATCTCGATTCATCGTCTGTTTTCCGCAACCGTATAACCCTCTAAAAGCGTTCCGTATTTTAACGGTATTGAATTAAAGTTGGGCGCTTCACATATGATGCGCCAGATAAGGCGCTCCAAGGCAAGTAGTTGAGCGTTGCGCGAACCCTTATGTTATAATCCAGTAAACACACACAAAGCGGGTGAAAGCGATGTTCACGATGCCGGAAACGATCACGTATGCCTTGCCGGAACAAATCGGCAATACCGCCCTCTTCGTCGGGCGAAAGAAGGAGTTCGACTACTTCCTGGGCGATTGGTATTACTACCTGCAAAACAACATGGCGCAGAGCCAGGCGATCGTCGCGCGGCGGAAGAAAG
>JAAYCF010000259.1 GCA_012744415.1 Thermotogaceae bacterium | reverse complement strand
GCCGCGAAAGTGGCGGTAAAAGCGATCAAAGCTAATAGGGCAACGCATAAAGTTCTTTTCATATTCACTCCTCCTGATTTTTCCGATTATACCACAGCCATTTCATTTGTAAGGGACCACGGTATCTGAGTTGAGGGGATGGCCCTGAGAGCGAACCCGTTAGGAAACACGAACCCCTCTAACAGATGTGAACGAATTGGAGGCGTATTATCACTAAAATTCGAATATCGGTTGCGCCCTGGTAATGTGTTAATTTAAGAACGGCCATACGAGATTTAACAATAATGGGCAGTATATGTTCATTATTTCCTTTCGTTGATTCATTTATATTTAGGATTTATTTAACTCAATTTACATAAAAAGTAATATATTGTTTTCTTTCATCTGGTATGATAACTGTGATTGCTTTATTTGGGAATCATTTAAGCACTTAAAAGGAATGGGAACCCAAGAGTCATCCCTTACATAGGTAAGAAGAAAATATCGGGAGGTTAACGTGGTTAACGATTTGCTTAGAAAAGAACTAAAAACGAAAAAATTCAGAATTACAGCCCAAAGGGAATTGATTATGAAAGTCTTTTCGGATCATTTCCCGGACCACCTCAGCATTGAGGAAGTCTACCGAAATTTATTGGAAAAACGGTCCAGAATCAGCAAAGCGACGGTTTATCGAACAGTCGAACTGCTGAGCACGCTCGGCTTACTCCGAAAGATACCGCTTGATAATGATATTACGCGTTACGAACTAGCTTCGAAGGAAACCGCTGGCGCTTCTCTTGCAGTATGTACCGAATGCGGAAAAACGGTACAGTTTTCTGAAAAGGCTTTGGTCGAATTGAATGCGCTGATTGCCAAAGAAACCGGCTTCGAGCATCTCGACACGCATCTTAAGGTTTACGGGGTTTGTTCCGATTGCCGAAAGTGAACGTTTAGCAGGTCGCGAGTTCGCTCGATTCGATGATCCCGTTTGTTTCTTCCTCCAATAAAACTTCAAGCCGGTTGAGCGTCTCCTCGGCTTGATTTTTTGAAGGCGCTAGAAACGCGATCGTGAGTCCGACATATCGTAGATCATCTTGACGATGGCTTTCGCAGACGCAAACCTTCCATTCGTTGAATAATATGCCTTTCAGGCGGCTGACAAGACTTCGTTTACTCTTCAGCGAAAAAATGCCATCAACTCTCACCGTTGTTTCGTATTTACAGCAAATAGGTTTACCCATCTCGCCCCTCATTCGGAAATTCTGTTCTTTATCGGACGGGAAGCGGCCATAATTAAGCCGATCGTGATATAATCGAAATCGCAAAGTACGGCAAAAAGTGTCGTGCCTTGCTAAGAATGCGACAAACCGGAAGGGGATAGCGCTGTGACAGTGCTTGATCAGATGATGAGATCCGTCTTGGAATCGCTCCAAGAAGGGGTTCTCATCATCGATTCCAGTAGAAATATCGTCTATATCAATCCGGAAGCGGTTCGCATTCTTCGTCTCTCCGATGAAGGGATCATCGGAAAAGATGTGGTGAAGACCGTTCCGAACACACGATTGCATATCGTTTTGCAGACCGCTCGTCCAGAGTACGACAAATTGCAGTACTTAGGGGATACCGTCATCGTCACTTCGCGAATGCCTTTATTCGATATGGCCGGAAACATACTGGGCGTCGCCGCCATCTTTCGGGATATTACGAGCGTTCAAAAAATGGCGGAAGAAGTAACAAACCTGAAGGAGATAGAGGCGCAGCTGAAAGCCATCATCGACTCCACTCATGACGCCATTTCCGTAGCCGATGAAAAAGGCAGAATCACTCTCGTCAACGAAGAATACACGAGGATTACCGGGCTCACCTCCGAAGAAGTGGTCGGAAAACCCGCGACCATAGATATTATCGATATCGAAGAAGGAGAAAGCTACCATCTCATGGTTTCAAAAACGAGGCAGCCGGTGCTGGGCAAGCGCTTGGTCGTCGGTAAGACCCGACGAGAGGTCATCGTGGACGTCATGCCCCTGGTCGTGGGGCAAAGCTTTCGTGGAAGCGTTGGCGTGATCCACGATGTTACCGAAATCTCTTCCTTGATGCATCAACTTGTTCTGACGCGTTCTTCCCTAAAGAAGACGGGCGTCCGTTTTTCTTTTTCCGATATCATCGCCGCTTCCACGAAGATGAAGATCGCCTTGGAACAGGCACAGCAGGTATCTTCCACGATGGCGACCGTTCTTTTAAGGGGAGAGAGCGGGACCGGCAAAGAGTTGTTTGCCCACGCCATTCACCATAGTTCGCCGAGAGGCGAAGGTCCCTTCATCGAAATCAATTGCGCCAGTCTGGACAGTTCTTTGCTGCAATACGAAATATTCGGAACCGTCGAATCAAAACCGGCGACTTCGGAAAAGCCGATATACACCGGCCTTCTCAAAAAAGCGCAGAGCGGTACGCTCTTCTTGGACGAGATCTCGAATCTGGATCGTTCGACTCAGGTAAAGTTGCTGGGGTTCCTTCAAACACGCGAATACGCCCGTATCGGATCCAAAACCTACGAGAAACCGGATGTTCGACTCATCGTATCGACGAACAGCCATTTGGAAGCGATGATCGAAGAGGGAACCTTCCTTCGTGACCTCTATTTTCGGTTGAATGTCGTTCCCATATTGATCCCGCCGCTTCGAGAACGTATGGAAGACTTAGAAAGTCTCGTGGAAATCATTATCGCCCGATTTAACTTGGAGTACGGAAAACGCGTGAGGATGGTCACAAGTGAGGTCATCGGATTATTTCGGCAATACGATTGGCCTGGAAATGTTCGCGAGTTGGAAAACGCCGTCGGACGGGCGATGATTAAAGCATCGGCTTCTGATGAGGTTCTTGGAATAGATAACTTCGATTTTCTGATTATCTCCGCACACCGGAAAGAATCGAACACTTTTCAATCTTCCTACAAAGGAAAACTAAACGAGATCTTGGGAGGGATAGAACGGCAAGCGATCGTTCAATACCTCTACAAAAACGAAGGCAATCGGGAGCGTACGGCAAAAGAGTTGGGTATTAGCTTACGGTCGCTCTACTATAAAATCAAAAACTATCGTATCGATCATGCCTAAGTCGAAAGCGAATCGACCCGGCAAACTTCCGATAGACCGAGCGAGAGGTGATTTTTTGTTAGACGTGCAGAACGAGCATGATCATCGAAACCTGCCTTTGGATAAAGTCGGGATAAAAAAAGTGAAGTATCCGATCACGTTGCGTGAGAAAAACAAAGGAACCCAGCACACGATCGCAGAAGCGACGATGTCGGTGGATTTACCTCTTCATTTTCGGGGGACCCATATGAGTCGATTCGTGGAGGTTCTTCACAGCCATGCCCAAAACATGGAGTTGAAAAACCTAAAGACGATTCTCTCCGACATGAAGCAAAAGTTAACGGCCTCAAGAGCGCATTTAGACCTTGTATTTCCTTATACGATCGCAAAAAGGACGCCGGTAACCAATATTCTCAGCTATATGGTGATCCAATGCCATTTTAACGCCACCCTGGATGAAACCGATCACTTCAAACTCGTTTACGGGGTGACCGTTCCGATTCAAACCGTTTGCCCCTGTTCAAAAGCCATCAGCGCTCGGGGAGCGCATAACCAACGCGCGAACGTGACGATACGGCTCATCAGCAAAAAGATTATCTGGATAGAAGATTTAGTCAAAATCGCGGAAGATGGGGCCTCCTCCCCTATCTATCCCTTGTTAAAAAGGGAAGACGAGAAATATATCACGGAGACCGGCTACGATCACGCCAAATTTGTGGAAGACGTAGCCAGAGATATCGGCACGGTATTAAGAGAAGCGGAGAGCGTTTCTTGGTTCAGCATCGAAGTGAACAGTATGGAATCCATTCACGATCACGACGCGTTCGCTTATCTGGAGTGCGGGGAGAGCGCATGATACCCGAAAGTGTTTTTTTATCAGATTCGCGATTTGTGGATTCGGTCACTTTAGATTTTATCGATCCGAAAGCGCTGCTCGCTTCCATTCTTCCCTCAAGTGCCTTAGGCCAGTCTTCGGCTTCCCGCGTCCAACCCTTCTTGAAAGGACAGGAACACGCATTGGAAGCCCATTTTTCGAGATTAGCTCATCTCGAAAGATTTTACGAAAAGAATATGGGAACGCTTCGGGAGTTTCTAAAACAGTTTCGAAATATCGCGACGAGCCTTTCAAAACTACGATCGAACACCCCGGTCAATCTGGCGGACCTTTTCGAGATCAAACGTTTTTTGCTGCTTTATGAGCAGCTTCGGGAACACTACGAGATCGAATCTTTGCCCGGTTTCCGCTTCACCCCTTTGGTGCCTGCTTTGCGCCTATTGGATCCGGAAGGAAAGAGGCAAATCTTCTTCTCTTTGGAGTCCGATTATCTCCAGGCCTTGCGGTCAGAGTTGGAAAAAACGGGCAAACAGGAAACACAGGAAATAAAAAGATACTGTGAGCTGCTTCAGAAACAGTATGAGATCCCGGTTAAAAATCAAAGAGAGTTCATCCTTTCGAGAACCGACCTTCGGAATCTCGCGATACAAAAATGCGAATGGATCTCTTTACTGCGCGAAAGCACCTTTTCGCTTCATTATGAAATCACCGGCGGTGAGAAAACGCGAAGCATTCATTTGAAGAAAACGGAAATATTGGAAGAGATCGAAACAGAGGAACAACGACTCATCGATGAGCTCCGTCGAGGGTTACAAAAGCATGCCGATTCGATGATTGCACAGATGACGGAAGTAGGCGCATTAGACCTGTCATTAGCGCTGGTGGCTTTTAAAAAGGACCATCGATGCGTTTATCCCACGATACGCGGACAGGATAACAACGGGCAGAAACCCTTATCTATTACCGTAGAAAATGGAAGAAATCCGATTCTGGAAAAGGATTGCCATCAAAAGAGCTTACATTATGACCCTCTAACGATCTCATTGGAAGAGGGCGCGGCACTCATCGTAGGGGCTAATATGGGGGGGAAAACGACAGCGCTGAAAACCCTCGGGTTACTCGTTTTATTGACCCAAGCGGGAATACCCGCGCCGGCGGATCATTTAGAACTACCCTTGTTCTCGCGCCTCTTCGCGCTATATAAAACCAAGGAACAGAGTGGCTTAAGCGGATTTGGCTCAGAGATCGTTCGAGCAAAATCAGCCTTCTCCCCTTTCTCCCTTTCCATGATCGACGAATTCGCTTCATCGACGAATCCAAGCGAAGGAGAGGCGTTGGCAACCGCTTTAGTTTCTTACAGCAAAGAGGTATCGAACCAGATATCTGTCTTTGTCACCCATTTTTCGAAACCTTTAGCGATCGCTTCAAACGTTTATACGACCGGCATTCTCCGCTTGGAGGAAGGGCAGAGTGTCAACAACGTCGAAGCGCTATACCGGCTGGTTGATCACGGGCTTTATCGGCTGCCGGTCCACGAAATCCCGAAAGGGGCTTTCACGGTGGCGAAAGCGTTAGGATTTTCTGATACAATACTAAAAAAAGCAACCGCCTACTTAAGCGTCGGTTGATCGAAAGGAGATCTCATGTCTACGGAAAAAGAAGAAGGTTATGTGAAACATAAGTTGCTGGTATTGAGCGGAAAAGGAGGTGTCGGAAAGACGACCGTTTCCGTGAACCTCGCGGCAGCTTTAGCCTTACAGGGTTATCGGGTGGGTTTACTGGATGTGGATATTCATGGCCCAAACGTGGCGAAGATGTTAGGAATTGAAGAGAAAACGGTTACCGCCTCCGAAAACGGGAAAATTAACCCCCATACGCTATTCGAAAACTTAAAGGTCATATCATTGGGGAGTTTTGTCCCGAAAGGGAAGCCGATCATCTGGCGCGGTCCATTAAAAAACAAAACGATTGAGCAGTTTGTTGATGATGTCGAATGGGGAAACCTGGATTTTTTGGTGATAGATACGCCCCCGGGTACGGGTGACGAACATTTGGGAATTATGCAAGCGTTGGGCACGATCGACGGCGCGATCCTGGTCACGACGCCTCAAACTGTCTCCAAGGATGATGCCAAGCGCGCCGGTGAGTTTGTCAAACAGATGGAATCGCGAATATTGGGAATCGTCGAAAATATGAGCTATTTCGTTTGCCCGACCTGTCAGACAGTTCATCACTTATTCGGCGAGAATGGGGGAGAGTTGTTGGCGGATGAGCTGGAGACCGTCGTACTGATAAAACTACCGCAAGATCCGATGATGATCACTTCGGGAGACGAGGGGAAACCGATCCCGTTCTTTTTCAGGGAAACCCCTATGGAAAAACAATTTTTAACATTAAGCGAAAAAATCCTCGCCCTCGTTGGAGAAGGAAGCCGTGAGGACTAAAGAGTTGAAGGCAACTGGTGAAAAACGCGCCGGTGTTGATTCTCATGACAAGATTTTCTTTCCCGCTCTTAGCAGTTTCTTTTTCGGTTTTTTCGGCTTATTGGGGTTGTCTTTGTATTCGGGATGTTACTTGCTCAAAGATGCGGAAATCTTCCGAGCGCTCGGAATAACGGTACGCGCGCCTCTATCCATGCTGGGGTTCTTCGGTTTCTCTTTTTTTTCCGCAGTATGCCTTTTCTCTGGCTCTTGCAGTACTCGTCGCTCACTATTGTCCAAAGGGCTATGCTGGGTATCATTCATTTTTTCTTTGATCGCGTTCATTTTCCAATTTTACTATCTTTTCACCTGGGGATTTTTTTGGTTCGGAAAGGCTTTTTTTGGCAATCAACCTTTTGCGAACTCGAGATGGTTTGAATATCTCGGACTCCTGATTTTCGTGATTACTCTGATGAGCGCGCTTGTGACAGGCAGTTCCGCCTTTCAAAAACACCGGATAAGTATTCGTCAGAAAACGGTCAATTCGGATTCTTCGGAGGAATGATCCGCGGTGCGATGGCTGAGCTCTTCCAGGATTGCGTTTTTTCTGTTCTTAATACCGACGATCCTCTTCGCGGGATTATTGTTAGGATCGGATCAAGCGACTCACACGATCGAAGAGTATCTGAAAACTGCTCCGATAGAGGAGTATGCGCGCTTCTATTTTTCTCAATCGATCGAACATTGGGGAGAAGGTGATTACAACACGGCAAGACAGTACATCGATCTTGCCTTCGAAAAACCCATGTATCCAATGGATATCCCGAAACTCTGGTATTTCACGGCCAAAATGGACATCGAAACAGGTAACGTGAGCGACGCGATACAAAACCTGGAGAAAGTGATTTTTTTGGAACCCGATCGCACGGAAATCCTCATTCTGCTCCGAAGCCTAAGATCATTGAGAGAGATGGCCTCGCTAAAAAACCCGGTTTTAGGATTGGATTATTTTTCCGAAACCTTCGGATTCGTAAAATTCATCGAGTTTTTCTATAACCCCATTGCGTCCGAACGTTATTTGGATGAGCTTTACATCTTGGATCGGGCGAATCGGTTCGTTTTCGGTGAAGGGAAGAACGGGAGTTATGTGATCGATCTTCCATTTTCGTCACCGAGCGGTCTCGTGATTGATTCGACCGCCGGAAAGATGGTCCTGTCGGACTTAGCGGAGGGTAAACTTCATCGCTTGGACTTGAGAACGCGTCAATGGGAGGAGTTATACGACGGATTTTCTAAACCTTTTGTCCGAGCGGTCGATCGTATGGGGAACCTCTACGTTTTAGACCCTCCGAAAAACGTGTTAACTGTTCTATCGGCTTCCGGGAGAGTGATTCGGAACATTTTTTTAAGCTCTGGGTATACTCCGAATCTGGTCACCGATGTCGACGTCGATTTCGACCTTCTGGTGCTTCAAGACCTCACGCTGAAAAGCTACCGGATCTTACATATTCCTACTTACGAAGAGATGTACCTGATTCCCTTTGTTAGCGGGAAGATACCGGTTAGTACGTGCTGCGACGGGATGGGTAACATCATTACCTTATGGAATTCAGGGGAACTCACGTATCGGGACGCCAAGAACAGCGCCGAAGGGGACTACCTTCCGATCGATTTGACGAACATCGAACTCGAAGGGATCAGCGATCTGGACTATTGTCCGCCTTTACTGACGTTTACCGATTTCGACGATCATCTCGTTAAAAGTTACGTTCTCGCCCGAACCAATTCTGAGGCGATCAACTTTATCGACGGGATGTATATCGAAGGCGACCACATGCACATTTTTTTTAGGAACCGGCATATCAGCGGGAAAGAATTCGGCATGAACGGACCGTTCATCTCTATCAGCGACAGCGGCGGTTTGGTCCCGTTCAACTTCGAATATATCTGGAAACCGGTAACTCTCTTTCGGATCGAGAACGGATCCGAATTCTTCGACCGCGATCTCCAAAACCTTTCGAAAAACGTGACGAATGTTCTCCTTTGGAAGTATGACGGGTACGAGATGGACTTCGACAATGCCGCTCCCGCGTTATTGGCGAAAAACGCAAAGCTGTACGTTTTAAGCAATTTAACCGTGAGCTCGGATCTGAACAAGTTGGCGCGGTTGACCGGCGGTATGGTCCTTTCTCCCGACTACCTTCCCATTATCGAGGAGTACTACCGCGGAATACCCGAAATGCCCTTCAGTTTTATCTCTTACAGAATGACAATTCCCTTCGAGGGTGTGAAAATCGT
>JAAYCF010000258.1 GCA_012744415.1 Thermotogaceae bacterium | reverse complement strand
GCTCCCATAAACCGGCCAGGAAATCATCGATCGATTCTTCGGGAAACCATTTTCTAAGCCAGCTTTGGAACGAAGATCGACCGTTTTTGGCGAGCCAACTCTTACCGTTGCGGTTCAACCACCGATCCGGCGCGCGCAGGGAGTAAACAAACGGGTGAAAGTATTTGGGCTTTCGGATGATATTGCGGAATACCAACGGGTTGGAGTCTTTTAGATTCAAGAGGTTCGATTTCAAACCGGTGTTCCTTCTCATTAAATCCAGAATCATACCCGCGGCGTTGAGCAGTTTTTCCCTTGGCACATCGATACGCTTTTCCCAATCACTCCAAAAGGTATCTTCCCGATCAAGTCCCCGGTATTCGACGCGAACGAGCCCCAAGGTTTCCAACGAATTACGGAAAAAAATCTTCGAAGCGAACTCTTCGATTAAAAACCATCGGAATTTCTCCAGCATTGTTTTCGGTTCCAACCGCGAAGCATCCGCTTCGATCGGGTATCGATTTTCGATGACAGTTTGCGTCAGTTTTGCCGCCGCTTCCTCCCAATCCCGGGCTGTCCCTTCCGGAAGCGTTTCGTACAAGAGCTTGCGATAGAGAAACCGCTTTGAACGCTCATTGATGAATCCTGAAAGAAAGGAAGCCTCCTGGCGGTTATCTGAAAAGATGAGCAGCTTCGCGCGGTCTTCGGGCGCCTCATTGAGCGCGTGTTCCGATAAGACCATAAGGTCTACGGCTTGGCTCGAAGACAGGCTTCTTAGTCCCGTCATCTCGTCGGTTTCTCCGAGTTTAAGCAACGGTCTGTCGCACGTCAGGCACCGATAATCGTTTTTCCGATCGATTCGGTTAACCGGAATCAAACCCGATTGACGGCATTTCGGGTTTTCGCAGCGATCCGCTTTGCTCCGATGAAGTGTTCCGCAGTAAGGGCAGAGCCATACCGTTAGAGCCTCTTCAAAGGGGGACGGGTTCTGCCCGTTCGAATCGGTGAAAAGGATCGGTTCTCCCGTCGCTTCTTCAGAATCCTCTTCCCCTTGGGGGACCCATAGATCGGCTTCCCCCTTCGAATCCAACCTGACCTCGTTATGATCGGAGATGTAGTAGTGCTGACCACAGAAGTTGCAGTTGAAAGCGGGCCATATGCGGTAAGCGAGATCTCCGTCCGTTTCGTCAAGAATCAGTTTGCGTTCGAAAGGCGTGAATTGAACGGCAAGATCCCGGATTCCCTTTAAGAAAAAATGCAGCTTTGGCCGTAAAAGCGGTTGTCCGTTCGGGGCGATAGAAGAACCCGCCAAAAGATAGAGATAGACCTCCGCCAACAAGTCTTCTTCCGACCGGTTTTCTCTGGATGGAAAACCGCGCATAGTCTTTAAAAACGGGGCAATGAGCGCCGGTTTTTCGAAATATCTTTGTAAGGCGTGAAAGATCGGGTTATTCATCAGGCTTTTTGTTTCATCCTCGATCGCCCGTGAAAAATCTAATTCATTGTCTTCTGCCGACTCAAGCCGCTGTCGCAACAGATCGACAGGAGTCACAGGCGGGGGTGGAACGGCAGCGCCTTCTGGTAAAGCAGGCAACGCTTCATAGGATTCGATGATCACGTTCACTGTCGATTCCGGAACCGCGAACAACCGGGAGGCAAACCGTTTAACCTGTTCGATGCCGCCCCTTTCTTCGGATGAGATCGTCGCCGATGTCCCGATCGGAGTAACCTTGTGGTCTTCCGGCAACAGCGTACGCAGTCTCCTTAACAGGCATGCCACTTCCGACCCCAATTCGCCGGTATACGTATGGACTTCGTCCAACACGACGAATCGCAGATCCGAGTTTAGCAGCAGAGACAAGTCCTTGTTTCGGATGAGAAGATACTCCAGTTGCTTATAGTTGGTTAGGAGGATATTCGGGGGCTCGCCGCGTATCTCCTCCCTGCTGGCGCGCTCTTCATACGGAAGCAGACGCCCTTCGCTCACATCCCGGAGCTCGGAATCGGAAAACCGGCGAGAGGTTTTCAATCGGGAAAGAGAGGTTGAGGAGGATTCCGGGGTATCTCCGGTATAGCGGGCGAAAGAGACTCCGGTGCCCGCCAGCAGTTTGCGCAACCG
>JAAYCF010000257.1 GCA_012744415.1 Thermotogaceae bacterium | reverse complement strand
TTGAAGAAGAATCTTTTTCGGCGAAACGGAAAAATATAATAATAGCAGGTAAAAGCGTATGATTTTGAAAACGGAAGCGTTAACTTTCGGATTCGGAGATGGGCGTTTGTTGGAGAACGTCTCTATTCAGATTGAGGAAGGGGACCATATCGCCCTCTTGGGGGCGAACGGCTCCGGCAAAACTTCTCTGATCAAGCTGATCGTTGGGGAGTATACTCCCGTCGAAGGGCGCATCGTTTTGCGAAACGGGTTGTCGATTGGATACCAAACACAGTTCCGGATCACCGATCCCGTACGGACGTTATGGAAAGAATGCGAGATCGTTTTCTCGAATGTAAAGGAAGCGATACGTGAATCCACTGAGATCACCCACGACATGCTCTCTTTCGAGAAACGGATCCGCTCTGTCCTCAAAGGACTCGGATTTGAAGAACCGGACTGGGATAGAGAAGTGTCCACCTTCAGCGGCGGCGAGCAAACCCGCATTTCTTTATGCAAACTGTTCCTTCGGGACTACGATCTCCTCGTATTGGACGAACCGACCAATCATCTGGATTTGGCTTCCGTTATTTGGCTTCAAAACTTCCTCAAGTCATACCAGGGAACCTTATTGATGGTCAGCCACGATCGAGCGATCGTGGAAGCGGTCTCTAACCGAATTTTCGAGATTAACGCCCGCAAAATCTGGGTTTTCAACACCGCGTACGATGACTACCTTCTTCAGCGAGATCGTATGAACGACACCCTCCAAAAGCGTAAAGACAACCTAGTAAAAGAGATAGAGCGGCAAGAAGCGTTGATCGAACAGTTCCGACGTTGGAACAGGGAAAAAGCCTTTAAGCTGATGCACGCCCGCGAAAAAGTGGTCGATCGGTTAAAAAACCAGTTGGGGGAGTACGAAGGCATGGAGGAGACGACCGCCGAAATCGGAAAATTACCGGTGCCGGATCGAACTGAATGGATCGTGATCCAGGGAAAAGCCATTGGAAAATCATTTGAAAACAAATCGGTATTGCGCCATATCGATTTCACAATCAATCGGGGTCAGAAGATCGTTCTCGTGGGAAAGAACGGCATCGGGAAAACCACGCTGTTAAAAATACTCACCGGCGAAGACCCTCACTACGAAGGCACCATCGAAAAAGGGTCGAAAACGCGGATCGGTTACCTTTCACAAACGTTGGACTTCAAGGATGAGTCCCGAGATGTCTTCACAGAGTTGTACGAAATCGTACCGGAATGGAAAGACTTCGAGATCCGGAAGTACGCCGGCCGATTCGGGTTTACCGGAGAGGACGTTTTCAAAGCAATAGGCAATCTAAGCGGGGGAGAGAAATTAAAGCTCTCTTTAGCGAAGATCATTCTGGAGAAACCAAACTTTATCATCCTTGACGAACCAACCAACCATTTGGATATCGATTCGATCGGTAAACTCCAAAGCATCCTGTCTGAGTATCAAGGATCGATGCTTATCGTCACGCACGATCAGTGGTTGATTCAGAACACCTTCGAGACTGTATGGCTGCTGACGGGAAGCGGAATCACATACCCCCGATCGGTAGAGGACTACTTCGAATCGGTAAGAGAAAAACCGGCCGCTTTTCGAAAAAAAAAGGATTTAGAAAAAACGAAAATCGACGAGTATCAAATGCAAAAAACCTTGAAAAATCGTTTACGGAGCATCGAGTCCCAATTGGAAAAAATAGAGCGGGATTATCAAGCCCTGGAATCCGAAGATCATGCGGTACGAAGGGATATGAGCCTGTACGCTCACGAATACCAGAAACTCGAAGCGTTAATACAAAAGGAAAAACGGATTGCCGGCGAGATGGAAATCCTGATTCTCAAACTCGATGAACTGGAATCGGAACACCAAAAAACATTGACCGAAATGGAGGAAATATCGTGATAACGATCCGCGGTTCTGAGCTTACTCTAAACGACTATGTCCAAGTGGCCATTGCGGGAGAAACCGTAGAGATTAGCCCTTCTTGTTTTGCACTCATCAACAAAAGCGCGCGGGCGGTCGAAAGCATCGTTCAAAGCGAGGATACCGTATATGGTATCAACACCGGATTTGGCGCTCTCGCAACAGTAAAAATATCTCCAGAAAAAACGAAAGAATTACAGAAAAACATCATATTAAGTCACGCTGCAGGCGTCGGGGAGCCCGCGCCGAAAGAAGTCGTCAGAGGGTTAATGCTGTTCCGGGCCAACTCGCTATCGAAAGGATTTTCCGGTATCCGTTTACAGACCGTACAACAGCTTATCGATTTGTTGAACGCGCAAATCACGCCCGTCGTCCCCCAACAGGGGTCCGTGGGGGCAAGCGGGGATCTTGCGCCTCTGGCTCACGTCGCGATGGCGATGCTTGGTGAAGGGGAGGTTTGGTACCGTGGAGAGCGTGTCCCAGCGCTGTTTGCGTTAAAAGAAACCGGTATCGCGCCTCTAGAACCGATACAAAAAGAGGGATTGGCGCTACTGAATGGAACCCAGTATATCGCCTCTCTCCTCAGCTATGGGTTATACAAAGCTTTTCGTCTCTTCGATTGGTCGCTGGTGGCCGCAAGCGCCAGCGTGGACAGTCTCAAAGGGTCAACCGATCCCTTTGATCCGCGCATCCACGAAGTTCGGAACCATCCCGGCCAAGGAATCGTCGCGAAGAAGATCCGAGGTTACTTGAAAGATAGCGAAATTAGAAAATCCCACGAACATTGTAGTAAAGTCCAGGATGCGTATAGCTTACGGGCAATCCCTCAAGTTTTAGGGGCGGTTTATGATACGCTCCTTTATGCGAAGAGCGTTCTGGAAAGAGAGATCAATTCGGTCACCGACAATCCCCTCGTTTTTGGAGAGGAGGTTCTTTCGGGAGGCAACTTTCACGGGGAACCTGTCGCTTTCATTGGGGACTTTTGCGCGATCGCTATGAGCGAGTTAGGGAGCATTTCCGAACGACGCATCGACCGAATGGTTAATCCGCTTGTCTCCGCCCTTCCGGCCTTTTTGGCCAGGGGAGAAAGCGGTTTGAATTCCGGGTATATGCTTTGGCAGTACACGGCGGCGGCATTGGCTTCAGAGAATAAAACTTTGAGTTTTCCGGCTTCAGTTGATTCGATACCCACCTCGGCCTATCAGGAAGACCATGTTTCGATGGGGCCCATCGCCGCGCGAAAACTGTTATCCATCATCGAAAACGATACCAAGATCGTCGCAATCGAACTCATGGTCGCTTTGCGCGCCTTAGAATTCTTAGCGCCGTTACAATCCGGTTCTGCGTTGATGAAGACGCTTGAACCGCTATACGGACTGCTCTCGCCATACCAAGGCGACCGTTTCTTCGGAGACGATTTCGAGCGGCTCTATCGCTATATCTCCGAAAACGAAGTACCCATAAAGGATTCGGCCGATTATTAAGAAAGGCGGGATTTCGAAAACCGGAGGGATGGGATGAAGTATAAAATGAGGAGGTTATTATGAGGTTTTCCGTATCAAAACAAAACTTCGAATACGTTGCTTCAAAGATGTCTTCGATCGTTCCCGCCAAAGGGATCAAACCGATTTTGTCGGGCGCGTTGATCGAGGCGAAAGACGGACACGTGCGGGTGAGTGCCACCGACATGGAGGCAGCCGTGAGGATGAACCTTGGAGAAAGCTTTTTAGAAGGGGAAGGAGCCTTTGTCGTCGACGCGAAACTGCTGGAGGAGGTTGCGAGAAATATGCTCTCGGATCAGGTGCATTTCATCTTCGAGGAAAATCGCCTGGCTTTTCGCACCCAAAACTCCAACTATGATCTCCCGTTCATGGAACCGGATGATTTCCCCGCTATCTACTTCATCGAGAATGGACAAAGCCTATCCTTCCCAAGAGCGATTCTGATCGAGATGATCGAGGATGTTGTCTATACGTGCTCTACGGACGAACTCATGAAAAGCTTAAACTGCATCTTGTGGGAATTTGAAGGAAAACTGCTTCGTCTGGTCGGAGCGGACGGTTTCCGCCTGTCTCTGTGCGAGCAAGACATTTTCGATACCGAAGCGCTTTCTGAATCTCAGGATCTCCGTTTTTTGGTCTCCTTGAAGGGAATGAAAGAGCTGTTAAACTACTTGAAAGAGATGAAAGACGACGTGGCGACGCTCGTTTACGACGGCAAGCGCGTTTGTTTGGGCAATGATTCGCACCGGCTTTTGGTGAGATTGATGGACTACGACTATCCCGATTATCGTCGCGTGATTCCGAAAACCTTTAAAACGAAGGTCGTCCTGGACCGGGAAGAATTTTTGAAGCAGTTGCGGTTCGTTCATGTCATCACCCGCACGAGCGGAGAAAGCGTTCGGTTTATATTCAAGGATAATCAGCTGCAGATGCTGGCTCGGGCAGCCGACCGCGGAGAAGCGAATGTGGATATGGCTATCCATAAAGAGGGGAACGACATTCAAATCGCCTTCAATCCAAAGTTCGTGATCGAATCGGTTCAGCACGCAAAGCAACCGAAATTGGAGCTGAACTTCCACGATGAAGCCAACCCGATGCAGATGAACGAAACGGATATGCCTCGGACGATTAACATCATCATGCCGATCAGGATGTCCTAAAAGTGACGAGGGTTGGTATCGGGTACGATATCCACCGGTTGGTCGAGGGAAGAAAACTGGTTTTAGGGGGTGTGGATATACCTTATGGGAAAGGGTTGATTGGCCATTCGGACGCGGATGTCTTGATTCACGCGATCATGGATGCGCTTCTCGGCGCGGCCGGCCTTTTCGACATCGGACATTACTTTTCTCCGGCTGACTCCCGTTGGGCTAATATTTCTTCCTTGATTTTACTGGAAAAAGTCAAAGGGATGGTTTGCGGTGACCGGTTCTTTCGTATAGCGAACATCGATAGCGTCATTGTGGCGGAGAATCCGCGGTTAAGTCCCTACGTCGATCAAATGAGGAAGAATATCTCCGATGTGTTGAAAATCCCTTGTTCGTCGATAATGGTGAAGGCGACGACTAACGAAGGATTGGGACCAGAAGGATTGGGCCAGGGTATTAGCGCGCGCGCGGCCGTTCTTTTGGAAAGCGCCGTTGCCAGCCCCAAAAGCCGTTAAAGGATTAATAGACGATGGCGCGAATAACGGTGGGACGGTATATCCCGGGCGCTTCGATCATACATACGACGCATCCCGCCATAAAGTTGGCCGGGCTGTTGGTGTTCGTTCCGATCGTTTTCTGGGTAGGTTCCTTCTGGCTGCAAATCGCGCTATTTTGTTTTATCTTGTTTGGGATCGGATTAAGCAGAATTTCCCCGATCTATTTTTTTCGTACGTTTCGCTTTCTTTGGTTTTTTTTCGCGCTTATTTGGTTCCTGCAGCTCTTCCAGGCCGAAGGGCAGGTTTTGTTGAAGATAGGAGCCTTACGGTTGACGGACCTGTCGCTGACCCGGTCGATCGTATTGTGTATGAAAATTTTGAACGGGTTCTTGTTGTCGGTCTTGTTCTCGGCAACGGTATCCCCCATGCAGCTTTCAGATTCAATCGAGTCTTTTTTACGTCTTTGGAGAGTGAGGCCGGAAACGGCTCAAGATTTTTCGATGGTCTTCAATATCGCGTTGAAGTTTTTTCCGATTCTTTTCGATGAAGCGGACCATTTGATGAAAGCCCAGAAAAGCAAAGGGGCTCCTCTTGACTATGGCGGACTGATTTCACGTTTGAAAGCGGTGCAAAGAGTCATCATTCCTCTGCTCTTCAACACGATCAAACGAGCGGATGATCTTTCCATCGCGCTGGAAGTGAGAGGATACGCCGCCGGGGAGAAACGGACAAAGTTTCGTCGGCAGCAGCCCCGGTTGAGAGACTGGTGTTTTTTGGCCGTTATCGGTTGTTTTTCAGCGATGATGATTTATTTCGAGGGGCTAAGGGCCAATGGATATTTCTTTTGACCGACGGTTTTTATCTGAAACACAAACGATCATCGCAATGGACGAGGCAGGAAGAGGGCCCTTGGCGGGGCCTGTCTATTCTTGCTGCGTTTTGCTGAGAAAGGAGGAGGAAGAACGCCTCCTCTCAGATATCCCCTTCGTGGACGATTCCAAAAAAACCTCTCCGGAAAAGCGAAAGCAGATCGTCAAGTGGGTTCTTGCCCGCAACATCCCCTTCGCGATAGGCACTGCTTCGGTCGAAGAGATCGATTGTGAAAACATTCTTCGCGCGACCGAAAAATCGATGGAACGAGCCGTAGAGAATCTTGGGCTGACGTTTTCGTTAGCGCTGGTGGACGGCAATCATCTGCGTTTGAGTTTTCCTCATCTCTTAATTCCGAAGGGAGACGCCACCTCTATGCGCATCGCGCTGGCTTCGAATCTCGCCAAATACTATCGAGACGGGCTGATGGAAAGCTACGATAAGGAAGATCCCCGATATGGCTTTGCCCAACACAAAGGATACGGAACGGCCAAACATCGAAAAGCGATTGGTGAATACGGAGCGACTCCGTTTCATCGATTGACCTTCGCCCCTATCTATAAGGAAACGGATTTTGCAACTCTTTCCGAATGGTTGAGCAACGGAGAGATTTCATCTCAAAGATATGAGAGCATTTTGAGAAAAAGGAGTTGACTGGCGATGAGAATGGTCGACCTGATCCAAAAAAAACGTGAAGGCGGCGCGCTTTCTCAAGAAGAGATCGAATTCCTCATCAGTGAGTTCGTTCACGGAAAGATACCAGACTACCAGATGTCCGCGTTTTTAATGGCGGTATTCTTTCGGCATATGACCGAAAAAGAAACGTTCTACCTGACTCGAGCGATGGAGCATTCCGGTCAGGTGATGGATCTTTCGGCCATCGAAGGGATAAAAGTGGATAAACACTCCACGGGTGGAGTCGGTGATAAAACGACAATTATTCTGGCACCCATGGTCGCCGCTTGCGGCGTAAAAGTCGCTAAGCTTTCCGGGCGGGGGCTGGGCCATACCGGAGGAACCATAGATAAGTTAGAGGCGATTCCGGGTTTCCGAACCTCGCTTGCCTTTGAAGAATGGGTGAGGCAGGTCAACGAGATCGGTCTCGCGGTAGCCGGAGGCAACGAACAGTTGGTACCAGCGGATAAAAAGATCTACGCGCTCCGGGATGTCACCGCGACTGTGGAAGAAATCTCACTGATCGCGTCCAGCATTATGAGCAAAAAACTGGCTTCCGGAGCCGATGCCTTCGTCCTTGATGTCAAAGTGGGATCCGGAGCTTTCATGAAAACGTTGACGGACGCCCAAGCTTTGGCGGCGTTGATGGTGAAAATCGCGACCCTTTCGGGGAAAAAGGCGTGCGCGTTCCTGACGAATATGGATCTGCCGCTGGGGAAAAGTGTCGGCAACGCCTTAGAGATCATCGAATGCGTCGAGACTTTAAGAGGTCAAGGTCCTCGGGACTTAACAGATATCTGTCTTTCGCTGGCGACAAAAATGGTAGAATATGGGGCGGATATCTCTGAGCGGGAAGCGAAAAACAGAGTGATGGAACGCTTCCGCAATGGGGACGCCTTGAAAAAATTCAAAGAATTCGTTCAAGCTCAAGGCGGAGATACCGCCTTTATCGATGACCCGTTGAAGTTGATCGGAACGGTTAACGTTCGGCCTTTCTACGCCTTAAAAGGCGGATGGATCAAGCGAATGGAGACGGAAGAGATCGGAAAGGCCGCTATGATTTTGGGCGCCGGTCGGGAGACGAAAGAAAGCAGAATCGATCCCGCAGTCGGTTTGGTTTTGGAGAAAAAAACCGGAGACGCGGTCAAAGCGAATGAAGTTTTAGGCAGCTTGTACTATCGGGAAGAAAAACGAATGGAAGAAGCGCTCGGGATTTTAACCCGCGCGATCAAATTCGATACGGAACCGGCGGAAGCGCCGAAATTGATCTTGGACGTTGTCGCGTAACCGTTTAAAGGAGCAACGCGCGTTCATTCTTTTTTTGTGTGGGGGGTTGTTTATGAAATACCTATTCGTTTTCTTGCTGGTCATCGTGGGAGGCATCTGCCAGGCGTTCTCCCAAGAGCTATTTTTTGTGAAGCAAAACGGTGATTATTTGCGGATCAGAGAGCCGGATGTTATCGAAATGAGCGGCAAGCTGCTGATCAGCGTGACCGCCCTGCGTATGTTCGGGGCCGGTGTCACCAATTTCGGAGAATCCACCAAGTACTATATCGTCGACCCGATCGAGCAAAAAACTTTGATTGCAGACCCGTTGAAAGGGATCACCCTGGATTTTTCAGAAAAAGTAGACGGGTTTGTTATCGTCATCAACAAAATGACCTACATCAATGCCGACCTCGCGTTCAGTTTTTTAGGGTTTGAATTTGAACACGACGAACGATACTATGTTTATAAACCCCACCATCGGTTAACGCTCCGAGAGGCGAGAATCGACGGCAGAACCGTAAAGTTCGAGTTCGCAGACTCGTTTTTCAACGAACAGGATGTGATCAAGGTCCAAACCAAGGGAAACATCGCCGAAATCACGGTTTTCCCGGTAGACGTTACGCAAGGGATAATACAGGGTTTGACTCTGAAAGAGAGCGATTCGTTTTTTTCTATCTTCCAAGTCGAGTTCAACGTTCCGGTAGAGTATCGAATCGATCGCGCAGGTTCCAGTGTGGCCGTATATTTTTCTCACGTCGACCCGTATCTGGAAGAGATAGAAACAGTGGCGAAAGGCATACAGTGGTACCGGAAGAAGGAGACGATGGCGGGTTACACGCTTCGAGTTTCCTATCTGGAGATCGATTTGAAGAACGCCGATATGGAAATCTCCCCGGAAATCGCTTTAGGCGGCATCGGTTATAAAGAAAAGGTCAGCGCGATGGCGAAAAGAAATACGGCTTACGCAGCTATCAACGGATGTTACTTCGATACCGTCACAAATTTTCCGATCGGCATTCTTATCAAAGACGGCAAACTGTTAAGCGAGCCTTATTACTATCCCAGACCCTATTTTGTACAAACGAGCGATGGGAAATACGCCATACTTAATTTGGACCAGGAAATACAACTGAGTCTGGGGGCTTCTCTATTTTTAGTGAAAGGGGTCAACAAGTTCAGCAAAAACGGAGACGTTATCATCTACACCGAGGAGTTCAGCCAACAGATCCCTCGACAAGGAGACCGAGAATACGTCGTCGTGGAGAACAACCGGGTTATTTCGAAAGAATACGCAGTTCGGGCACCGAAAAACGGATATGTCGTCATGCTCTCGCCGATCGGGGTTTCGAAATATGTTAAAATAGGGGATTCGACCGAGATACGGACAATCGTTTCGGGATACCCGTACGAGATCCGATTCGCGATAGAAGGCGGGCCGCAAATCTTGGAAGGTGGCAAGCTGATCGCAAGCGTTGAGACGGAAAAAGTAAGGTACGGAGAGCGGTTGTTAACGACACGGACACCGCGGACTGTCGTAGCGCTCGCGCCGAATAAGCTATTCTTTATTGTCATCGACGGATATCAGTCTTCCAGCGCGGGGCTAACCATCGAAGAACTGGCCGATTTTCTTATCAGCAAAGGGTTTACGGACGCGATGTGCCTTGACGGCGGTTCCTCTTCGACGATGGTGATCAAATCGCGAGTGGTGAACAACCCGCCGGGAGGAGAGCCCGAAATCCCTGTCGGGTTGCTGGTTATACCGAAATGAACAAAGGTAAAGACACTATCATAGAATTAGCGCAAAAACGGAGGTGCTAAAGTTGAGTTTGCCATTGGAAAAACGGAAAACCGTCACTTTTATCGGCCACAACGGAAGTGGCAAGAGTGTATTAGCGGAAGCATTTTTAGTGAGAACGGGAAAGGCGGAAAAAATAGGTGGGATTATGAACTACGACCCACTCGAAGTAGAGAAGAGCACCAGTCTTTCTAATGCCGTCGCAACCTTTGAATACGGCGATACCCAGCTGACCGTTATCGATACCCCGGGGTTCGGGGACTTCATCAGCGAGGTTATCTTGGGCGTTTTTGTGGGCGAAAACATCTTATCGGTCGTCAACGCAAGCGCAGGAGTAGAGGTTCAGACCGAAAGAACCTGGCGGATTGCCCAAGAGCAAATGAAGCCCGTTATGGTCTTCATTAATCAGATGGATAAGGAAAGAGCCGATTTCGATCAAACGCTCGATGAACTGAAAAAAACTTTCGACATAAAGATGTTGCCTTTAGCGCTGCCGATCGGATCCGGGGAGAGTTTTACAGGCGTCGTCGACGTTTTAAGCCAAAAAGCCTATCAATTCCCGGCAGATGGTTCCGGAAAGACGACGGAAATGGCGATTCCCGATTCGATGAAAGACCGCGTTAAAGAGCTATTTGAGAAAACCATCGAAGACATCGTCGAAACCGATGAAAACCTTATGGATCGCTATTTGGGCGGAGAAGAGCTTGGATTGGATCTACTCGGCGCCGCATTGAAAAAAGCCTACCTTTCCGGGCAAGTTGTACCTGTCTTCGTAGGCAGTGCCTTGAAAAACGCCGGTACAGGCATCCTTCTGGATTGGTTCGTTCGGTTGTGCGCGAGCGCAAACGAAGGACGCCCGATCAAAACCACCATGGTTGAAGGCGGATCGGAAGTCGAGATCGTACCTAACGAAAATGAACCCTTCGTCGGTTTCATCTTCAAAGCGGCCGTGGACCCGTTCATTGGTAAACAATCCTTCATTAAGCTTTACTCCGGGAAAATCGCGACCGGAGACAGCTTCGTCAATTCCACGAAAGGTTCTTCAGAGAAAGCCGCGCATATCTATGCCGTCGTCGGGAAAGAACAAAAAGAAATCGCGGAAGCTGTCGCGGGAGATATCATCAGCGTCCCGAAACTGAAAGAAAGCTCCGTCGGCGACTCTTTATCGCATACGGCGAGAAAACTGCTGATCCCCGCGTTGACCTTCCCCGAGCCAATGCTCTCCAAGTCCGTTAAACCCGTTTCGAAGCAAGATATCGATAAAATATCCAACGGTTTGGCCAGGCTTTCAGAATCGGATCCTACCTTTGTTTGGGAGCACGATACGGAAACCGGAGAAACGGTTATCTCAGGGATCGGCTCGGTCCATCTGGATGTTATGATCGAACGTTTAAAACGGCTTTTCAAGGTAGAGGTCGAAGTCGGAAAACCGAAGATCGCGTATCGCGAGACGGTCAAAGAGTTAGCGGATGCGGAATACAAGCATAAAAAACAAACCGGGGGCCACGGGCAATACGGGCATGTCAAGATCAAGATGTCGCCTTTGCCTCGCGGAACCGGATTCGAGTTCGCACAAACCATATTCGGCGGTTCCGTCCCATATAACTATATCCCGTCCGTAGAGAAAGGCGTTCGTTCCGGTCTCAAAAAAGGCGTTCTGGCGGGATACCCGGTCGTAGACGTGAAGGTTGATCTCTACGACGGATCTTATCACGAAGTGGACTCATCGGATATGGCTTTCCAGATTGCGGCGGTTCAAGCCTTTAAAAAAGCGATGGACATCGCCAAACCGACGTTATTGGAGCCGATTATGGAAGTAGAAGTCAGCGTGCCGGACGAAAACGCCGGAGATGCGATGGGCGAAATCACTTCCCGCAGAGGAAGACCTTTGGGAATGGAATCCGGGTCCAAAGGGTTCCAGGTTGTGAAAGCCAAAGTGCCTTTTGCTGAAATGCTTGACTTTTCGAATAAACTCGGATCGATTACCAGTGGAAAAGGATATTTCACAATGAAGTTTTCAGAATACTCCGAAGTGCCGGGGAACATTCAAGAAAAGATCATCGCAGAGCGTAAAAAAGAATTAGAGGAAGCGAATAAGTAACGTATTCTTTCGGATCGGTTGATCAGATTCGCCAAGTTTTCAACCGATCCGAAAGTTCCTTATCCAAATCAGAGATACGGGGGGCTTGACCTGTTTGAAAACCCTCAACAGATATGTTATGAAAAGCGCGATGTTTCCTTTCATCTTGGGTTTGGGGGGATTCATCCTTTTCGTCAGTATCGAGTTGCTGTACCAGCTTTCAGAAGTAATTGTCAGCTATAAAGTGCCGATTTGGCGATTGTTCGAGCTCCTGTACTACAATATTCCGATGTTTACCGTCATGGGCATTCCCGTGGGCGTTTTGCTTGCGATCTTCTGGATCCTTTCCCAAATGGGGTCGAACTCTGAATTGATGGCCTTGCAGGTGCATGGCATCTCTTTTAAAAAGATCGTCATCCCGTTCTTGATATTAGGAGCTTTTTTCAGCGCCTTTTCTTATCTGCTCAGCGATTTCGTGGTCCCGGATTTCAATCACCGCGCTTCCGAAACGTTGACCCGGTACGTCTACAAACAGCCGGAGAGCACGATCAAAGCCAATCAGTTCCTGGACGTGGGAGATAACCGTTATTTCTACGTCAAGCGATTCGACACGGAAAAGGGAACCTTCGAGGATGTTCTCCTGTATGATCTGTCCCAGTCGGATATGCGAATCTACTACGCGCGCGAAGCGAAGAAATCTGAGGATACCGGCCGATGGAAGTTGGTTGAAGGCCGTGTATTCACGATGGATCGCCAGGGTTTGATGAAGCTGGATACGGTCTTTCAAGAAACGGAGATCGATTTGACAAAAGACCTCGACGAATTTATCCGAGACACCTCCAAACGCGCGCAAGATCTCACTTCCAAAGAATTGTGGATTAAAATCGACGCCTACAAAAAAATGGGAATCCGGACGAATTCTTTGGAGGTGGAGTTCCATACGCGATTTGCGAACGCCTTGGGGCCGATCATTGTCGCTTTTTTAGGTGTCCCTTTGTCGCTTACCTTCAATATTAAAAGCAAATCCTGGAGCGTCATCTTCACCTTCCTGCTGATTGTGCTGTACCAGGGCAGCGGAGCCTGGATGTCCGCTTTGGGAAAAGACGGAGAAACGCTGACCCCCTTTCTGGCCTCTTGGTTGCCGGATATCGGATTCTCGGTCATTGGTCTGATTTTATTCATTCTCCTTGACACGAAACTGATGTACCGCTTTAAAGAGATGATCAGCCGATTGTTCACGCTATCGGCCGCCTCGAAGATGCTATTGATCCTCCTCCCGCTTTTTTTATGGCCGGTATCGTCCTTTTCTAACGATCAGACGCTACCGGCGACGGAAACAGCCCGGACTTTGAACGCGTCTGCAACAGATACAACGCGATCCGAAAATATGCCTTCCTTACCCACGACAAACCCGCTGATACCTTCCTCTGATGAGCTCCTGATCAAAATCAGCGCTGACGACATGGACTACAACGGAAAGGAGAAGACGATCACGCTCACCGGGAATGTCATCATCGAATACGATCAAATGACCCTTCAGGCGCCAAAAGTGATCGCCTATCTCGAAAACGAAGAATGGGTGGACTATTTTCTGGCGGAATCCGAAGGGGCGACGATGGTCACTCTCAAACAGGAGAAAGAGGTTTATCAGGCCCGGCGGGTCAAAGCCTATGTGAAACGAAACGCTTTTTTCATGTATCACCTGCGGGGTACTTTCAAGCAAAAAAACAAACAAGGGCAAGAAAAGCCCTTGATCCTTGTTTCAGAAAAAAGTCGAAGTAAAACTTTCGTCAACAAAAACATAACTGAAATCCATACCGGATATTTGACCACCTGTGACCTGGAGAAACCCCATTACCGGTTCGAAGCCGGGTACATCGTGGTCAAAGAATCGAAAGAGATTATCGCTTACGATCTGTTGCTCTATATCCTCAATATTCCGATCTTGCCTTATCCGGTGTACTTTGCCGACCTGACAAAAGAGACGCAACCGGTCGAGATCTCCTTCTCTTTAAGCGGAGAAGGAGGAGTCCAAACGCATATGAAATACACCTATCTCGATCGGACAAACGAAAAAGGCATGATCGGTTTCGATACGGTTGAAAAAGGGCCGAAAAAAGGCGCGACAATTACGACAGAGAACCAGTTCAAACTCCCCTTTGACACCGCCGGGTACTTGAAAATGAGCCAAAAATCCGCAAACGAATTCAAAGACCAGGAAAGAAGCATCGACTTCAATATCAGCAAAACTTTCGCAAATAGTCTCATCTTGAAAGCCTTCTACAATTCTACTCGCGTTTTGAAGGATGAAGCATCTTACAGCCGTAACGGGAGTTACGGGCTGGAATTTTCCGGCCCTTTTTTTTTGAAAGGGATCAACTTCTCATTGAAGGCGAATAAAACGGAAAACCGTTCCTTAACCGCTTCAAAAAACACCTATCTTTTACCCTCATTTTCGCTCGGCAATTACGCTCACGTGTTATTCAAGGAGATTTACCCCGTCACGATCACTTTATCGGGCTTTTCCCTAACCGGAAAAGCGGAAACCCCCGGCGCGACCCCAGTCGTCGAAGCGCTGGATTTGCTGGACTATACGACTCTTCAAAATGTAAGAATCGGGTATGGCGCGGTCGCGATCAACGACGTCAAGCTTGTTAAACCCATGCAGACCGACATGGTCCTCAACATGGATTTTAATAAAAAAGACTTTACGAACTACTTCAAAATCGATAATACGGTTCCATTTCAAAATATTACTTTCCAATTCGGGCAAAAAGAAAAAGCTTTTCTAGCCTTTGACAGCGCTTATACGGTGCGTTTAGGATATATCCGCAGGAAAAACAACGAAACCGCTTGGCGGTATTCGGAAAACGTTCTATCGAAAGCGTCAGTAAACCTATGGTGGCTCAACCACCAGATGACTCACGATTATGTTTTCCTAATTGCCCAGGGAGAAAACTACTCCGAGTTGGGCGTCGCTTCCGAAAAAAATACCCTCAACATGACGACCACTTTGAAGGCCCCGTTTCTTTTTTCGGAGTTCATCTTGTTGAACAGCTTCGATTTTTTAAAAAGTAGTGATCGCATGGGCGACCCGACATTAAAATCCAACACAACGATCAAAATCTGGCAACTCTCTTTTAATATGAGTACTGTAAGCCCGTACAGTTTGGATCTGGAGCGATTTGTCAACACTCAGTTTTCCTTCAACCTCTATCATCCCTACGGCAGCTCCAGCGTCAACTTCACCTACGCTTACGAAGCGGATAAAGCGATTGAAACGATCACGAATGCGAACGCGCTCAAATTCAGCAACCTCGGCCTTGTGAATGCTTTCACGGAAAATTTCGATTTTACCTGGTCGGCAACAGATACCGGGAGATTCGAGCTTTCCCGGTTGAAACAAAAGAACACCTTTAAGTTGAAAGGGTTTGGGACTCTTAAATCTCTTCAAAACACCTTTGACTTTGAATACTACCCCCAAAAGTCAGCCAAAGACCGTTGGTCCTACATCAATGATTCGCTTTCTATGGAATTTGACCTATTCTCCGCTTCGATGGCTTTGAAGGTTAAGCCAAGCAAATCGATGTCGCTCGAATTGGGCGGTACTTTCCCTGGATTCTCTTTTACCTTCGACACAAGCTATGACATCAAGACCTTCGCCTTTCGCAGTATGAACCTCACGCTTAAAAAGGACCTCCATTGCTGGGAAAACGAGACAAAAATCGAATTCGATTATCTCGAGTCGAAATTAAAGCTATCAAGTTTTGCAACGACCTTCCGCATCAAATCCTTCCCGGAAAAGCTCTTCAAAGCAGACCCCGTAAAGAAAACCTTCGATTTATCCATTTTTTAAAACCGGCAGCCGATACCCCCGCTTCCCGGTCAGTGTGAAAACTCTCCCAAAAATCGAAAAAGAACCTTCCGTATAAACCTTTTGCTTCTTCGATTCGTAGGTCCATACGGAAGGCTGTGACGTGTTCATCTCAGTATGCGGCTGGATTCGCGATTATTAAGAAAAGCTTTTAAGAAACGATTCAGGGTTTATTCCGGTTTTCCGCGGTAAAACTCCATCCCTAAAGCCGTACGGTTCGGGAAGCCTGTCCAATGCGTGTGGGTCTCTTTAAAGGTTCCATCTTTATTTTGAGCCCAAAACCCGTCGTTCGCTTTTTCGATGAGATCAAGGTAAGTCGTGTAGTTGATATTCTTCAAATAGAGTCCGAAAAACGCGGTCGCGAAGTGTTGCACGATATTGTTCACCTTGCGCTTGTCCCAAACCGGTTCTCCGTATCGGAGAACGTCATCCGCCGTCATTTTCATCGATACAAGGGGGTGCTCTCCGTACGCGTTGGTCGCCAGGTTATGCCGGGCGTTGTTGAAAACCAATAAATACCTGTCCGAATTAAGCGCCCAATCGAAAAACAAGCGTATCCCGTTTTCGTAGCCTGCGACATCATCATAGTCCCCGGCGATGAGGAACATCGGAACCGAAAGGCTCTTCATCGTTTCTGCCGTCCAAAACGTGGCCGCTCCCCAAGGCGCCATCGCAAATATTGCTTTTATTCTGTGATCAATTGATTTTTCGAAAGACGGGTTTCCTGATTGCCGGATGGATAGATGACCGCCAGGAACTCCCCAAGGCAACGTGACACCTTGTTCGGAAAACCCGGCCCCCGCCGCATTGATAATCCCGTATCCTCCCATAGAATATCCGATTAACCCGACATGGTCCGCATCGACTTTTCCGTAAAGAAAATGTCCGGGATCTTTCGAAAACGCGGCCATTTGATCGATGACGAAGTAAACATCCAAAGGACGGTTGAGCAACGTACTCGAAAATTGGTTCTGATCCATAACCGTCGATTCCGTATGATCGATCGCGACGACCACGTATCCTTTTGAAGCGAGATTTTCCGCTAAATAAGACATTATATACCTGGTCCCGGGATACCCGTGGGAAACGACAATTAGCGGGAAGTTCCCGGCAACCGTTTCCGCATTTCTTAACGCGCGTCCTTGAAATACGATCGGTTCAGCCGTATACCACGCATCGGAATAGATCGTCATCTCTTCGCGATTCTGAGGAATGATCGCTGGATACCAGATTTCCAAAGTTAACGGGCGGTCATATCTCGGATTCGGGTTTTGATTCGTGTAGGCGAGGATATTCAACTGATCTTTATTGACGACTTCAACTGTTCTGACCCCGACTTTAAAATCCCCGCGTTTCGCTAAAATTGGAGCATCCGGAAGCATATCGCCGATTAAGAGTTCTCCCCCGGCGAGCACAATTAATGGAAATAGCGCTAAAAATAAGAAGAAAGCTTTTTTCAAGATCCCCACTCTCCTTTTGGGTCCGCGGACCCTACGATAACGTTATCGTAGCAATTGTTAAGGTTAACATCAACCGTTATCAGAAGAGGTAATCTATCTTGAGAGGAAGTGAGGGGCGATTATCGCCAAAAAGCTTAGGAAACCGAACCCTCTTTATGCTTAAGGTTTTTGACAGTGAGGGCAATAATAAATGCTGCCTCCCATATAAGCTTCTTTCACGATCGTTTCGCCGCAGCGAAGACACGGTTTTCCCACGGTGTTTTTGCTCATTTGCGTTTGGTATCCGCCGGTTTTTCCGAACAGGTCGCGTTCGGTATCCCGGCCGCCGCGTTCAACCATTTCGTTAAGGGTTGTTTTTAAAACTTCGAATAAAAAAGACTTCTCGTCCGGCGTAAAGGTTCCAATCTTCCGTTTGGGATGCAGACCCGCGCGAAAGAGAATATCCTGCAAAACGCCGTTTCCAAGCCCCGGAATGCGCTGTTCAGTCGCGAGAAAGGCTTTGGCGGAGGCTTTTTGGACGGCCGGGTTTTCGATCAACCCTTCGAAATAGGCTGTGTTGAAGGAGTCGTCCAAAGCGAACGGCTTCGACTTCGAGCCAAGATAGTATGGGTTATCGAACCGGCCGGTTGGGAAGCACCACAATCCACCATACATGAGCACAACAGCGCTTAAGTACGTATGGTCTTCAAATTCGATTAGAAGCTGATTTTTCTCCGGCAAGTCCGATTCCGTTTGATGAAAGGTCAGCCGTATACCGTCCCCGAACAGAATAACAGCTCCCGACGCGTTGATTTCTACCATGCTGCCGATCCCGATTGCGGATTCGATTTTTCTCCCCGTTAACAAAACCGGGTAATCTTCCGGGTTTTGAAAGTACCAGGCAAATTTGTGCGGCGAGCGGCGAGGGACCACCTCTCTGATGGTTTTCCCCTTAATAACCTCGTTAATCTGCCGAGCCAAAACCCTGGACTCCGGTATTTCGATCATACGCCGCCTCCCTCCATAAAGTAGTCTAATCCGAAAAGAACGCCATCACGCATCATTATAGCACTAAAAAGCCGCTCCTTTCGATCGCCGTAATCTCAGAATAAATCAGGTATAATCCCTAAAGAAAAAAACGAAGAAGGGGAAAGCACCGTATCGTAAGCTTCTTTGAATAGAAGGACGACTTAAGTTATATAAAATGGGATAGGAGGTAGGGTTTCATGGAATCGACGAACAATACCGGTTTGTTCAACGGTATCGCCTCTATCTACGGACTTTTTTATCGGCGTCAAAAAAAAGGATTCCGAAAGGTTATCGAGCGCTTTCTTAACGTTTTTGATGCGTCGCGGTTTAAAACGGTTCTGGATGTCGGATGCGGGACGGGCGCTTTATGCTCAGTCCTTTGTGAAAAAGGCTTCGAAGTCACCGGAATCGATCCGGCCGAAAATATGCTGCGTATCGCGAAAAAAAAACCCGAAAATGAGCCCGTTCGTTTCATCCAAACAAACGTTCTGGCAGGTTTGCCCTTCAATGACCAAACCTTCGATCTTTCCATCGCTTCTTATGTTGCACACGGTCTCAAACCCCATGAGCGAAGGCGATTGTATGCGGAGATGAGCAGAGTGACAAAATCCGTCGTGATCATCTATGACTACAATGCGAAACGCGGATTGTTGACAACCCTGGTCGAGTGGTTGGAAAGAGGGGACTACTTCAACTTTATCCGTAAAGCGGAATCGGAGATGAAAGCATGCGTCTTTGACATGAAGGCTTGCTTTTCGGAAGTGCAGGTTTTGGAGGTAGGAAAACGAGCGGCATGGTATATCGGAAAGCCGGCTCGATAACGGCAATTCTATGCGGAAGATTAGGAAAGGGGAGTCAGATCGTGGAAAAGCAAATATTTCCGATACTGGAATTTGACGCTTCGAGAACCGCCAAAATCGAACCGTCTTATATCATAAAACCCAAAGACGTACCGCCGTATTGCGTAATCAATTACTTCGGCGACGTGATAGAGAAACGACTGACAGAAGGGCAGCTCACAAAAGTGGCGCAGCTATTCAGCGCCACCGTGACGCTGCCGGTCTATATCACGAAACATAACGATCAACCCGTCGGGATCATCCAAGGATACGTGGGTTCCGCAGGGGCCGCCGCGCAACTGGAAGAGCTCATTGCGCTCGGTTTTACTCGATTTATCGCCTGCGGCGCGGCGGGAACTCTCCAAAAGGGAATCTCTTTAGGCGGTTTAATTATCCCGAACGCCGCCATAAGAGATGAAGGCACTTCTTACCATTACATGCCGCCCTCGCGCGAAGCCCGATGTGATCATGCGGTTCTGGAGACCATCGCCACTTGTCTTCGTAAGCGTCATATCCCGTATGTCATGGGTAAGACTTGGACAACCGACGCTTTCTACCGCGAAACGGAAGAAAAGATCGCCTTACGCCGATCGGAAGGTTGCCTGTGTGTGGAGATGGAAACCGCAACCTATTTCGCCGTCTCCCGGTTTAGAAATGTGGCTTTTGGTCAAATCCTATACGGAGGAGACGACCTTAGCGGCATAGAATGGGATTCCCGTAATTATAACAGCTGTAAAGATATACGTTCGAAAATCGTCGACCTCGCGATGGAGATCTGCCTGAATCTTTAGTCGATCCGGCTATCGGTATCAAAAAAACGAAGCTTTGCCTTGAAAAGCCCGCTACGTCGCCTTTCTCCCCGATAAGGAATCCGGGAAGTTTTTTGTACGACCTTTCTCACGTGTGCATTCTTTCTTTTCATTTTTGCGTCTAATATAAAACCAATGACATAAAGGGAGTGTGAATTAATTGAAATCGATCATATGGATAGTAGTTATTCTTTTTTTTACGCTCATATTCGTCTTTGCAAATGTTAATCAAACAGCTGAGAAAAAGGAGACAACGATGGAAAGCGAGAGAATTAGAGAGGATCTATGGGAAAACAGCTATAAAGACAGTCAGACGCTGTATTTAGCAGGCGGGTGTTTCTGGGGAGTAGAAGGATATTTTAAAAGAGTCCCCGGAGTATTGAATACGCAAACGGG
>JAAYCF010000256.1 GCA_012744415.1 Thermotogaceae bacterium | reverse complement strand
TGGTGGTCTTGCTCATCGATTCACAGGAGGATCTGCTCCGTTTCACCCAGCGGTTCGAACGCGCGTTGTATGAAACGAAATTTCCGGTGACCCTGGACGTCACCGTCGGTTTCTGGGTCGTACTCGGTACGGATACTGCCCATTCCGCGTTGGATAAGGCCGACAAAAAAATGTACGAGAAAAAAACGGAAAAGAAACGTTTGGAGACGCCGAGACCGTGATCTCTGAAAAAAAGGCCTTAGAGGTGAAATCGTTTTTCGATCGATACCGCTCTTATCTGATCATTAGCCACGTTCAACCGGACGGAGACGCGATCAGCTCGTCGCTTTCGTTGAGTTTCGGTCTACGGCGGCTGGGTAAAGAAACTCAGACCGCCATCGATTGGCCCATACCGGAAGTTTTCCAATCCATCCCTTTATGCGACCAAATTCGAGGATTTCCGATCGATAACGGGTTCGACGCGGTGGTTTTCGTAGACGGGTCTTCACCCGACAGAATGGGCCGTTTCGCAAAACTATTGGATGAAAAACCCTCTTGTATCATCGATCATCATCGTTCCGCGCTTTCATTCGGAACGATGCAATGGGTAGAACCGACGGCTTCCGCCACAGCGCAGTTGATCTTACTGCTGAACAAACTCCTCGAAGTACCCTATGACCCGATCCTGGCGACCCTTAATTTATTGGGACTGCAGACCGATTCCGGGTTTTTCCGTTACAGCAACACGACAGCGGATTTGTTCCGGGACGCTGCGTTTCTGATGGAGCACGGTGCCCAGCCTTATTTCAACGCTTCAACGATTTTAGAGAACAAGAAAACCGAGGAGTTCCACCTGCTGACCCGGATGATCGAAAAAATCGAAGTCTTGCTCTCCGGCAAACTGGTCTATTCCTATATCACGCAAGAAATGCTTCTAGCTTCCGAATGCGCGGAGGAAGATACCGCCGGCTTTATCGGCGAGTTGCGATCCATCAAAGGGACGGAATGCGCGATCTTGTTCGTTGAATCCGAGACGGGAGACACCCGCGTGAGTTTCCGATCGAAGAAATGGTTCGATGTCTCTCAAGTGGCGGTGCATTTCGGGGGTGGCGGCCATTTGAAAGCTTCGGGGTGTTCTCTAAGGGGAGACTTCTTTAAAAATATCGACACGGTTGTTCGTTTTGTCGAGCGCAAAATGACGGAGAGCACCGCGTCCGATGCCATTCTAAATCTTTTGTCCGATCGTGGACAGCGAAACACTCTGGCCGATAGCGGACAGAATGAAAAGTGAGGGGGTTGAAAGTGGGACAAGTTTTCGTGATCACATCCGGTAAGGGTGGTGTCGGTAAAACAACGGTGACGGCCAACCTGGGAGCGGTGTTCTCCGGGTTGGGCAAGAAAACGTGCTTAATCGACGCAGATATCGGTTTGAAAAACCTGGACGTGGTACTTGGTCTTGAAAATCGAATCTTGTACACAATCATAGACGTGATCAGCGAGAAAGTCGGTTCTTTGGAAGCGCTGGTCCGCCATAAAACGAGTCGAAATCTCTATCTCCTGCCAGCTTCCCAGATCGCGACGAAAGAGATGATGAACCCGGAAGATATGGAGAAAGTGGTCGCCCAACTGAGGCCCAATTTCGATATCATCCTCATCGATTCTCCTGCCGGAATCGAGAGCGGGTTTCGTAATGCGGTCGTCGCAGCGGACGCCGCCATTGTCGTTACCAATCCGGAGTATACAGCCGTGAGCGACGCCGACCGCGTGACCGGTTTATTAGAAAAAAGCAAAATATCCGAAGAAAACATATTTCTGATCGTCAATCGATTCCGACCAAATGTCGCGGAAAAACGCGGAATGCTTTCGATCGAAGATGTAACCAAAACTTTAGCGATTCCGTTGATCGGGATCGTCCCGGATTCGGAAGCGGTGGTTATCGGGTCCAATCGGGGGTTACCCATCGCTTTTGAAGGCAATAACGAACTAAATAAGATATTTACCAATATCGCTCGCCGGATGTTGGGACATAAAATTCCCCTGCAGGAAGATTACAAACTCTCGAAACCTACTTTCTGGAGGTTATTTAAAACACTTTTCAGAAGTTAATCAGGTGTTAAATATGGATCAGAACGAGAAAAGCCGCGGGCTTCTCCCGGAAAGCAAAGAGAATGCGGATATTTCGGTTGTTTCTACCAAACGCGTCGTCCTCACCGACAAGCATTCTCTTTTTCAAATGCAGGAAATGATCAAACCGGCCGCCGAAGCTCTAAAGAAGGGGGAGTTGGCGGTTTTCCCGACCGAAACGGTCTACGGGTTGGGCGCTGGCATCTACTCCGAAGAAGGGATTAAACGTATCTTTCAAGTGAAAGGGCGTCCGTCGGACAATCCATTGATCGTCCATATCGCAGATATAAACGAGACGGCGGATCTGATACACGATTCCGCTCCTGATTTGTTTTACAAGTTGGCAGAGCGGTTTTGGCCGGGACCGGTAACTTTTGTGTTACCGAAATCGCATAAAATCTCAGATACTGTTAGCGGTGGTAAACCCTCCGTCGCGATTCGATTCCCTTCTCATCCCATCGCGCAAATATTGATCAACCTCGCCGGTCAACCGATCGCCGCCCCCAGCGCGAATATCTCGGGAAAACCCAGTTCTACGCGATCCGAACATCTGCAAGAGTTGGTAGGGAAGGTTGAATGGATCATCGACAACGGGCCGATCACGATCGGATTGGAATCCACGATTATCTCTTTGCTCCAAACGCCGCCGGTACTATTGCGCCCGGGACCGATTACGGTGGAAAAGCTAAAGGAAATTATCCCCAACCTCGAATTCAATTTGAAGAGCTCGAAAGCGCTCGCGCCGGGTATGAAATACCGGCACTATGCGCCTGAAGCTTTAATAAAGCTCGTTCCTTGGACTGAGAACTTGTCAAAACTCGTCAAAGACGTCGAGGAATATTATATTTGCTTACGCGAGGAAAAAAAAGAGATTTTGATATTGGCGACCGCCGAAACGATCAATTACTATACCGCCAGAGGGTATTCCGCAATCTCGATGGGAAGCCGCTCCAACCTTTACAGTATCGCCCAAAACCTCTTTCATGCCTTGCGCACGATCGACGCGCTTGGTTACCGTTGGGGAATTATCGAAGGATTCGAAGAGGCCGGCTTGGGTTTCGCCTTGATGAATCGAATCGAAAAAGCCGCTTCAGGGCGTTCTTAAGGGATTGAAGAGGGATCGATGACACGTCCGATTAGCGAATGGCAAGAATTGGGGTTGATGCTTCGGCAACGCCGGAACTACCTCGCCCTAACCCCGGAGGACGTCTTTGAAAAGACGCACATCTCAGTCGAAACGGTCAACAGATTGGAAACGGGGTTTTTCAACGAAATACCCGCGATCTATCTGCAGGATTTCTTAAAACGATACGCTGCTTTACTCGGTTTAACGGAGCAACGGGTCTTCGATCAATACGAGAGAGGGTTAGCGGAATATGAAACCAAACGCGAGAGAGAACGCCATGTGCATCGCGTGAAAACGCGCATTGGTCCGCTTACCCGATGGCTCAAATATCTGGTCGGGCTTCTCGCGATCGTCTTGGCCGTTCAATTCTTCATCGTAATAAAACTCCTGGATGAAAACCAACTCAACATAAGAAATGATGGCCCCTCGACCGTAACGCTCACGCGTGAGGGCAACACATACCGGCTCGAGGATAAAGAGAGCTTGCGTTTCCCCGGCAGTGGAACGATGACGATATCGAATCCTGATAAAAGCGTAGTTGTGATACAATATGGCCAGTACGAGAAAGAAATCAGCTGGACGGAATTTGAGGTGCATTAAAGATGGGCGGTATTCGTAAACCCGAGTTGGTTAACTTGGTGATCTTTGGTTTCGGCGCGTTCGTCGACTATCGCCTTGAAACGGCTAAACCGATCTTGATCGAACAGTTCGGAGAAATAGATTACGCATCAGAGTTGCTGGATTTTGGAAAGTACACCTTTTATTATAACAAAGAGATGGGAAATGGGCCGATTCAGGGCAGGTTATTCAGTTTCAAGGAATTGGTGCATCCATATGAGCTGCCGACTATCAAAATAAAAACGAATGAGATCGAAAGCGCCCTTCAAACAAACGGAAAGCGCTCGATCAATCTGGATTCTGGCTACATCCATCATACCCAGTTCGTCCTGGCATCGACCAAGCATTGGGCGAATCGCCTATACCTGGGAAGAGGCATATATGCGGAAATCACCTTAATGTACGTAGACGGCGCTTTTACGCCCTTACCGTACACGTATCCGAACTATTGTGCTCCTGAGTACATCGAACCGTTGACAAAGATTCGTGAAGGTTATCTCGAAAAACGGAAAGCGCTCTATGGGAAGAGTGGAAAGGGATAACCCGATGAAGGGAATTCTGTATGAAAATATATATCGAAACGTTAGGATGCCCCAAGAACGAAGCGGACAGCCAGCTCTTGAAGAGCCTCCTGCCTTCTGGAAGCCACATCGTTTCTACGCCTTCCGAAGCGGAATGCGTAGTCGTTAATACTTGTGCGTTTATCCAAGACGCGCAGAAAGAATCGATCGAAACACTGCTGGAATATGTCTTGCAGTGGAAACAGGAACAGCCGGACAAACGGCGAGTTTATGCTTGGGGCTGCTTAGTACAGCGTTTCTTAAAGGCCCTACAAAAGGAAATCCCTGAACTCGACGGGTTTATCGGTGTCTTGCCCGTGGATCGCATTTCGGAAGGGTTGTTCTCGCACTGTATAGGGGAAAGGTCTAAGCCCCTTGTCTTGTACTCGGAAGATCCCGACACCACTTGCGCGCTTTCTTCTCAGTTTTTTGAGAGTCCCCCCTATTATGCTTACGTCAAAATCGGAGATGGATGTGACAGGAATTGTGGTTTTTGCACAATTCCCTCCTTTAAAGGTCCGCATCGCAGTCGTCCGATGACACATATCTGCCGGGAAGTGGAAGAGCTTGTCCGAAAAGGCAAGAAGGAATTAATTCTGGTGGATCAGGACACGACCCAATACAGGGATGGTCAGTATTCGCTCGCTGATTTACTCCGCTCGCTAGACGCTATCGAAGGCGATTTTTGGATTCGGGTTCTCTACACCCACCCCGACCATTTCGATCCGCCTTTACTGGAGAGTTTCGCCGCCTGTGACAAGGTCCTCCCTTATTTTGACATTCCGATTCAACACGCCTCCGATTCAGTCCTGCGCGCGATGAATCGAATCAAAGGGCGGGAAGACCTCAGCGCGATCTTTAGACTCATCCGCGAACGGATACCGGATGCGGTTCTCCGCTCTACCGTTATGGTCGGCTACCCGGGCGAGACGGAGGAGGATTTTGAGAAATTGGTCGCATTCTTGAAAGAAGCGCAGTTCGACCGGCTCGGCGTTTTCCGTTTTTCTCCTGAAAAAGGCGCGCCGGTGAACAAAAAAAGACTGGATAAAGTTGGCGCCAAAGTGTCGGAACGACGGTTGGACGAGATTATGACCTTACAACAAGAGATATCTTATGAAAAGAACCAGCGGTTTCTCGGAAAAACCTTTCGCGTGCTGGTTGAAGCGGAAGAATCCCATTACGTTGGGAGAACGATGCGCGACGCTCCGGATGTCGACGGATTGTTTGATATCTATACGGATAAGCAACTGACCTTGGGGGAGTTTTACACCTGCCGGGTAACGGAAGCGGACGCGTATGATTTGGGAGGGACACCGGAATGACGATTACGAATGCGACGAAGATCACCTTCTTCAGAGTCATCATCACTCCTATCATTATGCTCTTGATCGAGTTCAGCGGGAATAACAGCCTACTCCTCTGGCTGAGCTTTATCCTCTTTATCTTAGGCGCGCTTTCCGATTGGCTGGACGGTTACGTTGCGCGGAAACACAAAGAGATCACGGATTTGGGAAAATTCGTGGATCAGTTAGCCGACAAAGCGTTTGTTACGGGGATTTTGTGCGTACTGACTTACCTGCAGGCCGTGAGTTATTGGGTGGTGGCCGTAATCGTTCTGCGCGACACATTTGTGAACGGATTGAGGATGATATCCGCATCGAAAGGCACCGTCGTTGCGGCGAATTGGTGGGGAAAATCGAAAACGGTTATTCAGCTCGTGTTTATCGGGGTATTATTGGTTCAGCGGATCACGCCCCTTTTTCCTGACTCGGTCATCGTTGTCTTCAGTTGGATAACAATCGCCGTTACGATGATCTCCGGTTTGACGTACTTACCGAAAAAAGGAGGGAAAACATGAGAGCTTTTTTAGCTTTGCGAATCAGCGAAGAGATCGAATCCAAAGCGCTTGAAGTGAACCTCGAACTCCAAAAACGTCAGTTTGAAGCTTCTTGGACAAAAAGCGGACATTTCCACGTTACGCTGCTTTTCCTGGGGGAAAAAACTCCCGCTTATGTACAAACCCTCAACGGCATATTGGAAAAAAATCTTCAATTTACGCCTTTTGCATTGGAAACCGACCGGCTGGGCGTCTTTAAAAAAAGCGGGAAGCCTTCTGTCTGTTGGTTGGGGATCAAGAAGCATGGCGCCTTCTCGGCCTTGGCTGCCGAATTGAATCGATTGTTGTCACCCCTTCAAACGGAACCGATCGATACGGAAAACACGCATATCACGATCGGGAGATTTAAAAAAGCGCCCGACAACTGGTTAGAAATCGTCCGTCAAATCGAAATTCCGTCTATGATATTCACCGTTCGGCAAGTATGGTTGTATAAATCCGTTTTGACGGCGCAAGGTCCGGAATACACGTGCCTCGGAAAATATAATAGAAACGAAGCTACTTAACATAAAGGAGGCAGTATGGAGAATACGAACAAAGATAAGAAAAAAGCCTTAGATTCAGCCATACACCAGATAGAGAAAGATTTCGGAAAAGGCAGTATCATGATTATGGGATCGGAAAACTTGAACGCCAACGTCGAAACGATCCCCACCGGTTCGATATCACTCGATATCGCCCTGGGCGTCGGCGGGTATCCCCGCGGGAGAATCATTGAAATATACGGGCCCGAATCGAGCGGTAAGACCACGATCACATTACACGCGATCGCTCAGGCTCAAAAAAAGGGAGGAACCGCCGCTTTTATCGATGCGGAGCACGCTTTAGACCCGATCTATGCCAAAAACCTGGGCGTCGATCTCGAATCGCTGCTGATCTCGCAGCCGGATAGTGGAGAAGAGGCTCTGGAGATCGTCGAAACGCTTGTACGAAGCGGCGCGGTGGATATCATCGTCATCGACTCGGTTGCCGCGCTGGTACCGAAAGCGGAGATCGAGGGAAATATGGGCGATATGCAGATGGGTCTCCAAGCCCGTTTGATGTCTCAAGCTCTCAGGAAGCTTTCCGGTATCGTGAACAAATCGAAAACCTGCGTCTTTTTCACCAACCAGCTGCGCATGAAGATCGGTATCGCTTTCGGGAACCCCGAAACGACTACCGGCGGTATGGCCCTAAAATTTTACGCCTCCATTCGGCTTGATGTGCGACGGATCGGCACTATCAAAGATTCCAACGAATCCATCGGATCGGAGACGCGCGTCAAGGTCGTCAAGAATAAAGTTGCTCCGCCTTTCCGGGAAGCATTGTTTGATATTCTGTACGGGAAAGGCATTGTGAGAGAAAATGAACTTGTCACGATCGCGACCGAAGAGGAGATCATACAAAAGAAAGGGTCTTGGTTCAGCTACATCAACCTCAAAGGAGA
>JAAYCF010000255.1 GCA_012744415.1 Thermotogaceae bacterium | reverse complement strand
TTCGCTTGTCCATAACCTTGCGTTAACTGCCCGGATAACCTCTTCGCTTTCTTCAAGTAAAATACTGCCGTCAAAAAGAATTCCTCCTTTGTGTCAGTTGCCTCGGAATACGGATTTTGAGTCGGTTCCGATTCAGATGTCAAAGACAGGTTATCTGCTTCCGAACCCTCACCCTCAAACTGCGAGCGGCTCATAGCGATGAATGGAAAACCTGATGGGTTAAGTCGGGCGCGGCGATGACGAGCGTGTTGAAACGCGGGCAATGAACCTGTTGTAAAAAAAGATCCCGAATTCTTTTGAGATATGGATTAACGTACGAGGGTTGAGACATGAACCGTAAAAGTCCGTGAAAACAAAGCCCTAACGGTGAATAAACGAGTAGATGGTCTCAAAGCAAGCAGGTTTCTTCGGTCTATCGACATAACTGAAAAACGAAAGCGATTATATCAAATCGCTTGAAGCTCTTACAAATAATACAAATATCGGTATTAACCGTTTGTATCCGGTTCTTCAAGCGATTTAGCTATCGATTATGGGAGAAGTACATTGCGGTTCAAGCGGCCGTTATAATTCGAAAGTGGGGGTAAACGTATGCACGACGCCGGGATACAAAACGAGTTCTTCCTCCGATAACTCGTTTTTATAGAACCTTCGATAGTGTCCACTGTAGTCTTTTTTCCACCGATACAGGGTTTCCTTCAAAGAGAGTCTGGCAACGATAAAACTCCTATTGAACGATTGAACAAGTGCATTACTCGTAATCAGTGAGTAGAAGTCGTTTCATGCATTCCTTCCCGATTCCACCCGTTTTTGTCGACTCTGTGGATATCCTACCTTTGGGTGTTATAGAGCGTTTTCGTATACTTGTTCTCCGATTGGCTACTCCAGCCATTCTGGTCATATCCCTCTCGGTCGTACCCGTCGCGGTCAAAGCTGCGCTTCGGTTTTTATGAAGCGCTATTGCGCGGCTAATCGTAGATGGCGGACCATAATTGCGTATGAGGACCGGTGACAGAAGCGTATCGAGGTAGTATTTCCAGTTTTTATCGCCCGAGGTCCGCAGGCGTCGGTTCTGCTTGTTTCGCGGTTTTCGTCAAGCGTATGCTTTGTCCGATGTCAAATCGAACCTGAACGACTAACGTGTTCTGAGAAATCGTTTTACCGGTGACGATGCCGTGGCCGAAGGGAAAAGCTGTCAGGTTTTGCCCTACTCGCAGCTCTTCCAAATTTGCTTTATGTCTCTTTAAACTACCCGTTCTTTCGCTCATGCTCGACAGACTGAACGAAGAGGCTAAAAGACGATCAGCAATTTCCATCAAGTAATCCGAGTCCTGAACGGTCGAAATGAAAGTTTTATCGACCGATTCTATTCCGTATGCTGCGCCGAATAGCGTCCCGATCAAACTTGCCACGGTGTCAGTGTCGCACCCTTTCATTCTGGAAACGGGGTAAACGCATTTCATAAAGCCTTCTTCTTCGTGACGCTTTACTGCATATATCGCTGCCAAGGCAGAATGAATCGCGGAGCCTTTTTCTCTACCAATCGCGTTGAGACACTTAAACGCGTCGTTCAGCGCCGGTTGCTCCTTAATCATATAACTCAAAGCGTCGCAAAGAGATAGTAAATAGTCTTTGACCGCGTTTTCAACGGCGTTATAACACAATCCGGTTTGTTCATTCCACTTTTCGTACCACTCTTCGGGAATACCTGTTTCATCGAGCGAGAAACGATCGACGTGGTCTTCGGCGAAATGTATCGAATCCATTAACATTCCCCCGTTGAGCAGCGCAAAGAGCAGCGAGAGGTAATAGACTTGCATTAAAATCGCGTGCGGGTGTCCGTGGGTCATCAAACAGTCGTTTATTCCGTTCCTGATACAGCTATCGTAGTTAGACGAGTTGGCTGCCGCATGCGGCAAGGCTCTCATCACAGCTCCGTTCCCGCCTGCAAAGGCATATTCTTTATAAAACGGGAACAGAAGCTTTCCCGAGCGATCCGTAGACTTCGCCGCCTGTTTCGAAGCCTTCCCGGCGCCGATTGAATAGTTTAACCATTCCCGAAGCTCAGCGGAAAAATGCTTCGCGTCGAACACTCCCGTCGAACGGTAACTCCGCGCCGCCATAAGTGTCATTTGCGTGTCGTCGGAGTAACTTCCGGCCTCCAAAGGCACCGATAGGGAACGAAAGCGATTCCGATAACGATAAGTCCAAGGGAAAAAGATGCCATTGTCCGTGTACACATTTTCTTCGCGTTCGAACGGAAATCCCATCGCATCACCGATAGCTCCTCCCAACAAGGCGCCTTTTATCCTGCTGGCCAGCTCCATAGATACCTCCTCATTACCGGTTTGAACACATAGCGGCCATTATAATCAGGGAACAGATTAGGCCGATGTTTCCACACACGATGCCAAATGTCGA
>JAAYCF010000254.1 GCA_012744415.1 Thermotogaceae bacterium | reverse complement strand
GCCAGGCGTTCGAAAACCGGGACACTCTGAACCGGCGTTAAAGTGCAGTTCATCCCAATCACATCGACATCGAGATCTTGTATCGAAACCGCATAGTTCTCCACGGAAGTGCCGGTGATGCTTCGACCGTCGGCTTCAAAGGTCATGTTGACGATCAAAGGTAAATCGGCGGTGACCTCTCTAACCGCCATAATGGCGGCTTTGAGTTCTTTAATATCCGAAAACGTCTCAAGGAGAAATCCGTCTACGCCTTCTTCGCACAGAAGTACGCTTTGACGCCGGTAGGATTCTACGGCCTCATCAAAGGCAAAGGAACCTATAGGGAAGACAAACTCTCCGGTTGAAGACAGATTTCCAAAGACGAGTGTCGAATTCCCCGCCGCCTTTTTCGCGATTCGAGCTCCAAAGCGGTTGAATCGTTCGAAATCGTTTTCAAATCCGAGCGTCTTCAGCTTTCTGGGATTTGCGCTGAAGGTATTCGTAGAAAGTAAATCCACGCCGCAGGCGACGTACTCCCGCTGCAATTCGGCCACTATTTCTGGACGCAGGACATTATAAATCTCCCCGGGACTATCGCGATAGCCCCGTATCAAAAACTGGACACCGTAGGAACCGTCCAGCAGGAGACACCGATTTTCCAACAACTGCAGAAAGGTTTTTCGATTCATGACTCCTCCCCTCTACGAAACCGCTTCGCTCAATCGGCAGATTTCGATTATTTGTCTGCTTTTGTTCATTGTGTACAAATGGATATGCTTTATCCCTCGTTCTCTCAAGTTTTTTATCTGCTTTGCGGCATGATCGATCCCTACTTTCTCAAGATCGAGCGGGTCTTTTCCAAAACGATCGATTTTTTCTTGCAACGAAGCAGGGATCGAGGTGGAAGAAAGGTTAAGGATTCGTTTCAAATTTGTATTCCTGAGGATCGGCATGATCCCCGGAATGATCGGTTGGGAAATGTTTGCGGATTGGGCTTTATCCAAAAATCGGAAAAAGCGGTCGTTGTCATAAAAGAGTTGGGTAATAAAAAAATCTGCCCCAACATCGGCCTTTTTTTTCAAATACTGGATCGAAAGATCCACGTCCATCGTATCAGCATACCCTTCGGGATAGGCGGCCGCGCCAATGCAAAAACGGCCGTCCCGTTTGACATATTCTATCAGATCGAAGGCATAACGAAACCGGTCTAACTGCGTATCAGGAAAAATCAGATCCGCCGGAATATCCCCGCGCAACGCCAGCAGATTGCGTACTCCCAAATAGAAGAGCTGGTCCAATAAATCGGTGATGTCGGATCGCAAATACCCGACGGCAGTGATATGGGATAAGGCGCAATACGCCCCCTGAATCAGATGACCCGCAATCGACAAGGCGCGTTCCCGATTGTATCCCCCTGAGCCGTAAGTGACGCTGACAAAGGACGGATCGAGAGCATTTAGCCGATCAATTGTACGAAAAATGATCTCCAGAGTTTTCTCCGAGTTAGGTTTCGGAGGGAAAACCTCTATGGAATATGATGGAAATGGGTTTTGCAAGGTATCGACGATACGTTCGCTCATAGATCCTCCCCCTTCGTTATCAAGAAAACCAACCGATCATCGCGATCGTCGTTTTCCTTGGTATCAGGATACCCGTAGACGGTATCACGCGCACCCGATCCCCCAAAGCAAAACCGGCTTGCGATGATAAGAAAGCCAAAGCCTCGCGGTTTTTTCGGATATCCACGTCGCCATAGCCGGGTGAAAACCGGCGCGTTCCGCTCCGGCCTTCTCTTACGCTCGTATCAAAACGATCGTTGATCGCTTCAAGCGCTTCCGAAGCCCAGGCATCCAACAAGACCGGCTCCAAGGTTTTTCCGTCGGCGAAGTCGCGCTGTATCTCTTCATCCATTCGCAGGCCTAAAGTCGAAACGAAAACGGTAACCCGGCTTGTTTCAAAAAAAGACGCCGGAAGGAACCCGAGCGAGATCAGTTCACGCGTATCGCTTGTTTCATAGAACAGAAACGGGTCGATAACACCGAGCGCTCGGAGGTGTGTGTTTCCGACATATTCCCTTATCTGAGCGGACAGCGAGAAAGCGCTCCCTTTATAACCAGCCCTAAACAGGAACCGTCGCCTGTCCGGCACGACGCTTTCTTTACGGATTTCGAAAATCGGCATGGATCACCTAATTCCCTTATCTTGATTCCGCGAAGACGGATAGGCGTAGTATAGCATAAAACCCGGAAGTCGCCCATTACGCGCTTCAGAACGTGTTATCACTCATGACGGTCGCGTGAAATCAATATAAAAAGAATTCATATGCGATGAAACGTCCGTCTTACGATCCTATTTCGCGTAAAAAGTTGTATAATTTACCGATTAAAACCAAAACCAAAGGGGGTAATACCAAATGTTCAAAGAGTTTATGACCTTCATCAAACGCGGAAATGTGATCGATCTCGCTATCGGTATCATTATCGGCGGCGCTTTCGGAAAAATCGTCAGTTCTTTTGTCAACGATATCATTATGCCTCCGATCGGCCTTTTGATAGGCAACGTCGATTTTTCGAATCTTTTTGTCAGCTTGAACGGCACATTTTATAAGTCGTTAGCTGACGCGAAAGCGGCTGGCGCCCCGACGATGAATATCGGGTTGTTCATCAACGCGGTCATCGACTTTCTGATTATCGCCTTCGTCATCTTCCTCATCGTCAAACAACTCAACAAAATGCAGAAAGCGACCGAAAAACCCGCCGTTCCGGCTGCTCCCACCACGAAAGAGTGTCCCTACTGTTTTTCTCAAATTCCGATCAAAGCCACCCGCTGCCCCAACTGTACTTCTGATCTTCAAAAACAAAAGGGTTAGGGAAAGAAACCGCCTAACGGAAAGGATGATGGCGGTTTTCGTTTAATACCGTAGGAAGGACGATACGGTTTACGCGAATGGTATAACCGGATTCATCGCGTAAACCGTACCTTTTTTACATTTAAGCGCGATCCGGCCTTGGCCGATCCTGAGAAGCCAATTGCGATGGCGATCATTCAGGGATAATCATGTTATAATCCGTCTTAGAGCCACCGAAGGAGGGATATTGTGGAAATACGCATAATTGTAAACGGCGCAGAAAAAAGATGGAATGTGGAACCGGGCGAGCTGCTCATCGATGTCCTCCGAGATAACGGTTATAAAAGTGTGAAAAAAGGATGCGGCAGCGCGGACTGTGGAACCTGCACCGTTTTGCTTGACGGGCGCGCCGTATTGTCCTGCTCTGTTTTTGCCGCATCAGTCGACGGAAAGTCGATCGAGACGTTGGAGGGTTTAGGTTCCGAACAACAACTGCACCCGATCCAACAGGCGTTTCTGGATGCCTCCGCTTTTCAGTGCGGCTTTTGCGCTCCGGGCTTGATTATGGCCACCAAAGAGCTGCTGGAAAAGGAAACGGTGTTGACGGAAGATCAGATTAAGCGCGAACTATCAGGCAATCTCTGTCGTTGTACCGGATATGAAAATCAGGTAAAAGCCATCGGCGGATTGATGGAAAAAAAACGCGAAGGGAAGTGAGCCGATGACTAACGATCCAACGCGATTTCGCATTGTCGGACAAAACAAGGAAAAAGTCGATGCGCGCGGTCTTCTGAGAGGGAAACCTGTTTTTACGGAGGACTACTTCCCGAAGGACGCCTTAGTTGTAAAAATCGTTCATTCTCCATATGCGCACGCGCGCATCGCGCGCATAGACAAATCAGCCGCCCTGGGGATTCCAGGAGTAGTGGACATCTTGACCCACGAAGATGTTCCCCGGATCCCCTATACGCGCGCGGGACAAGGATACCCTGAACCTTCCCCCTACGACACCGTATTGCTCGATAACAAGATGCGTTTCGTGGGAGATACCGCTGCTTTGGTGATCGCCGAAAATGAACGGGCGGCTCGGATGGCCGTAAAATCACTAAAGATCGATTATGAGGTATTGGAACCGGTCCTGGATTTTGAAAAAAGCATGTCCTCTACCGCTCCGCTCGTCCATGATGAGAAAGATTCCAAAGGGATCTACGAACCCTCCAGAAACATCGCCGCACACTACGAGATGGCCATCGGCGATGTGCAGGAACTGCTGGCTCGGTCCCCCGTCCAGATCGAAACAAGCTATTACTATCCGAAATCTCAGCAAGTTGCCTTGGAAAATCATTGCACTTACGCGTACATGGATCCCATGGAGCGGTTGACCATCATCTCATCGACACAGGTCCCGTTCCATGCCCGAAGAATCCTATCAAAGATCCTACAGACTCCTCCCGGGAAGATACGAGTTATTAAACCAAGGATCGGTAGCGGTTTCGGCTCAAAACAAGGCATCATAACGGAAGGTTACGCTGCATTGGCTTGCCTGAAGACCGGTAAGCCCGTCCGTTTATCTTTCAACCGCGAGGAAACCTTTATCAACACCTATACGCGGCACGATATGCGTGTGACGGTTCGGATCGGAGCGGAGTTGGACGGCCGCGTGAATGTCATCGACATGTACGCGCTTTCGAATACCGGCGCTTATGGCGATCATGCGCTCACCGTCGCGATGGTTTGCGGATCGAAGACACTGCCGTTATACAACAAAGTTCAAGGGGTTCGGTTCGTTACCGATATTGTTTACACTAATTTGCCCAATGCCGGCGCTTATCGCGGTTATGGGGCTCCCCAGGGATTGTTGGCCTTGGATGGCGCGCTCGATGAACTGGCTGCCCGATTGAATCGAGATCCCCTCGAAATCAAAGCTATCAATTCAATTCGACAGGGAGAGACTTCTCCTATCTTCCAAATTATGGGCGAAGGCCGGGAAGGTGTCCCTCAGATCGCCAGAAGCTGCAAATTGGGTGAATGCATCGATATCGGCAAAAACGCCTTCGATTGGGAAAAGAAACGGAAAGCCTATGGTTGGGATCGTCGAACGTCGGAAACGGTGCGGGGTGTCGGATGCGCATTGGCGATGCAGGGTTCGGGAATCGCGAAAGTGGATATGGCTTCTGCAACCCTCAAAATGAACGATGACGGAACCTTCAACCTTCTGGTGGGGGCAACAGATCTCGGAACTGGATCGGATACCATCTTAAGTCAGATCGCGGCCGAAGCTTTGCAAATTCCAGTAGAAAAGATCATCGTGTTTTCTTCCGATACGGACGTCACACCTTTCGACGTGGGGGCTTACGCCTCCAGCACAACCTACGTATCCGGGAACGCGGTTCTCGACGCGGCGAAGAAAGTTAAGGCTTCGATCCTGCGGGCAGCGGCAGGTATTTTCGAGACAGATGTGGAGAAAGTCGAAGTCATCGATGGATGCGTAAAAAACCTCACAGACGGAAAAACCTTGACCTTCGCGGAATTCTGCACGCTCTGCTTTTATGGAGCGAATCATCAGCAAATTTGCGAGACGGGGTCATATGTTGGAGAAGAATCGCCGATCCCGTTTATGGCGACGTTTATGGAGATAGAGATTGACTTGAAAACGGGGAAAGTGACACCCATCGAAACGGTTAGTGTAGTCGATTGCGGCACGGCGCTGAATCCGGCGCTCGCGAAAGGGCAGGTAGAAGGGGCAACCCTTCAAGCCTTAGGCACAGCCCTTTTTGAGGAACTGCGATTTAGCGAAACGGGTAAGCCGATCAATGCTTCGCTTTTCCGGTATAAAATCCTGGATCGTTGCAGTTTTGGGAAAATTACGGCGCTTTTTGCCGAAAGTTATGAACCAACGGGTCCTTTTGGGGCAAAGAGCGTTTCCGAGATCGGTATCGATACGCCGACCGTCGCGCTTCTCAATGCGGTCTATCACGCGACGGGACTTCGGTTTCACCGATTGCCGCTCGGTTCGGAAACCGTTTTCAACGCTCTGAAAGCAAAACAATAAAAGGATTCGAAAACCGACGATTACGTCGGTACCCTTATAAGGAGGGATTCTTATGGCATTGTACAAAGCATTTGATCCGAAAGCGGAAGTCAACGGCGAAACGGTGTTAGGTTTTGTAAACGGATTAGGCGCTTTTAAGAGGCAAGCCCTCACGATCCTCAAAGAGGAAGGAATCGACGAACCGGTTCCCGGCAAGTGGTATTCCCAGCAAGCGTGGTTGAATGGTTTCAAAAAGATTGGAGACAAGTTTGGGGCAGCGACCCTCAAGCAGATCGGAGAGAATGTCGCCAAATCGGCCAATTGGCCAAAAGAGATAAAAACGATCGAAGACGCTTTAAAATCCATCGATGTCGCATACCACATGAACCATCGCAACGGGAAGATCGGGAATTACACCTTTACGAAAGTCGATGATGAAACCGGGCGAATGGTCTGTTCGAACCCTTATCCAGACCAGTTTGACCTTGGACTGATCCGCGCGGTCGGGGAAAAGTTCAAACCGTCGAACGCGCCGTTTACCGTGGAAATCGACGCGGGCCAACCGACAAGAACGAAAGGGGCAGAATCGACCGCTTTCATTATCAAAGGGTTCAAGTAAAAAGTATCAAAATCACGAAAACCAGGCAAAGGATCGCGAAAATGGAAAGCGCAGCCGACAATCGCAAAAATGCGCTTGGGAGTGAAAGCATTTATGGTGTTAAAGGTATGTTCCGTTCAAACTCATCCCATCAACGGAGAAGTTGAAAAGAACCTAAAACGCGTGGAAGGAATCGTCGAATCAGTTCCCGCAGCCTTTGATCTATTGCTTCTGCCCGAGTTGTTCTCCACAGGTTATTTTATGGATCAGAGGCTGCTTGATCTGATCGACCGTTTTCAAAGCCTTACGGTTACTTGGTTGGAAAAGAAGAGCAAACAATGGCAGGTATTCGTTGCCGCCGGGATCGGGCGAAGATCGGACGATCATTATCACAACGCTTTAGCGTTAATTGACCGCGGTGCATTCAAGGGTTATTACGACAAAACGCATCTCTTCCGAGACGAAAAGCGATTTTTTTCTCCGGGCGGCCGACTCGCGATCGCCGAGATTTCGGGTGTGAAGGTGGGGTTTTTTCTCTGTTATGAGATAGGATTCCCGGAAATACATCGCGCCTATACGAAGGAAGGAGTACAGTTGCTGGCGGGTTCCTTCGCTTTCGGTAAACTCAGAAGCCGTTATTATGATGTTTTTTCGAATGCCAGGCCCATAGAGAATGGCGTATTCTTAGCCACCTCCTGCTTATGCGGCAGTTATCCGGATCACGAATTCAACGGCCATTCTCGTATCGTTACTCCGAACGGGACCATCTTAGCCGACGCGCTCGATAAAGAAGGCTGGATACTCGGATCGATCGATTCCTCAGTCGTTCACGACTATCAAACCCGAGAGGAACAGGACGCGAATGCCTATCTTTTAAACTTGCGAGAAGGAGTCACACATGAAATCCGTATCTTATAAAATGTTCATCACTGATCTGGACGGAACATTGCTGGATGACCGGAAAAACATTCCGGAAGCCAACTTGATGGCCCTTAAAAAACTATTGGAACATCAAATTTTAATCACGGTCTTTACGGGGAGAAACTATCATTCAGCAAAACCCTTCATCGATGCGCTGGATATCGATATTCCTGTTGTTTTTCAGAATGGCGCGTTTATAATGAATCCACGATCGCAAGAAGTGCTTTATCAATCGCTGTTACCCGCAGCGGAAGCGCAATCTATAACCGAAACCGCATTGGCATCCGGATTCGATGTGATCGCTTATACGGGATTTCGGGATCTTCCCGACATGGTCGTACAACGGACAGATTGGCACGGTTCCCCTTTTGAAGCCTATGTTCGTCATAACTCGGAACGTATACAGACTGTCCCCTCACTGCCCGCAGCCCTTCGCAGCCTCACCGATTTTTCTCAGTTAGCGGTTATCGGGCCGGAGGGAGAGCTACGGAGATTGGAAGATTGTATTCGCAACCTGTATCCCGAATCTGTCAGCCCGATTCTTTCGTCTGTTCTTAACGGAACCGGTTTCCTCGAATTTTTTGGACCTCACGTTTCGAAAGGGATAGCATTGGAAAGGGTTTTGGAGAGATTTCAGATAGAAGCGGGGCAAACCGTTTTCATAGGCGATAACTACAACGATTTGGAACTAATGGAGAAAGTCGGTTTTCCGGTTGCTGTCGGGAATTCTCCGGAACCGATAAAAAAACGCTGCCGGTTAGTCGTGGCCGGGAATAACGAAAGCGGCGTTGCAGACGCCGTGCATCGTATCTTCTTTCAATAAAGAGGGACAAGTGGCCGCGGGCAAGCAGTAGCCTGAGGAAAGTCCGGACTCTGAGGGCAAGGCGCCGGTTAACTGCCGGAGGGGGAAACCTCTGGAAAGTGCTATAGAAAAGAAAACCGCCGAAAGGCAAGGTTGGAACGGTGAGGTAAGAGCTCACCAGCAACAGAGTGATCTGTTGGCTTGGTAAACCCCGCCTTGAGCAAGGTCAAACAGGAAAGGTGCTTGCGAAAGGGTTCCTTCCGCAAGGGTAGGTTGCCCGCCGAATCCTTTCCGGGTAGACCGCATAGAGAAATGGCCACTCAAAGACAGAATCCGGCTTATCGTCCCTCTTTATTTCTTTAAATTTTACAAAGGAGCAACCATGGTTTATCATCTGTTTCTTTGGTTAACGGTCTGCTTTTGGGGAGTTTCATTCGTCGCGACTAAAGTTGTCGTGATGGTGTTTCCGCCTTTTTTTGCAGCCATTCTTCGTTTCCTCATCGCATGGGTATTTTTGTGGCTGTTCACGAGGAGAAAAGCGTATGGCAAGCGGAAAGATCTCGTTTTTGCAGGATTATGGGGCGTGACCCTCTATTTCGTCTTCGAAAACCTTGGAATGGTTTATACGTTGCCAACCAATGCGGTCTTGATCATCAGCCTCGTTCCACTCCTGAATCTGCTGTATCTATCCCTTTTCAGGAAACAGCGGTTGACCATTCTTCAGGTCGCTGGCGCCGCCATCGCTTTCGCTGGTGTCTGTGTCGTTTTCTTAAATGGGAATATCAACCTCCGGCTTAACCCGCTTGGCGATCTGTTAATCTTCGCCTCGGCCATTTCATGGGTCGTATATACCCATTATATCTTGCAGGTCGAACGTGAGAAACCGGCGGGAAGCGCGGACGCCTTAGCGGTAACCCGTGCTCTGACCGGTTGGGGGGTTCTTTTTTTAATACCTTTTACAGCGTTAGAAAGCCTTTTCGGACGCGCGCATTGGTCGCTCGATGCTTTAGGATGGCCTTTCTTCGCCGGATTGCTTTTCTTAAGCGTGTGTTGTTCCAGTATCGGCTTCTATCTCTGGAACATGGCCATCCGAAATCTGGGCCCCCGGTACACGACGAATACGCTCTACGTGATGCCGATTGTCACAGGTGTCGCCGAAGCGGTCATCCTACGGTCGATTCCCAACCGCTATACGCTTATCGGAGCCTTTTTTGTGCTTCTGGGATTGTATATCAGCGAACAGAAAAAACATACTGTAAAAGGAATTTCCCCTTCGAAATGATCCTTTACAAACTTCGGAAGATGAGGAATGAAGAATTGGTTCTCTACGCCCAAGACGGGATAGAGGAAGCGATCTCCCTGCTGGTAGAACGCTACCAAAACATGGTTCTAAAGATCGCGAACCAATACTACGGAATGTGGGCAGAAAAAAGTGATATAATTCAAAACGGGTTCGTAGGGCTAATGAAAGCGATTTTTTACTATAAACCTGATCGCGAAGCGAACTTGAATACTTTCGCGTGGACGAACATCCATTCCGAGATAAAGACGTTTCTTACGTACTTAAATCGGAAGAAGAATAAGATTCTGACTGAATCTTACTCGTTTGACTACACCTCTTCTGAAGAGTCGGACGAGGAAGAACCGATGATGACGATGGTTTTTGAACAAGAAAGCGAAGCCGTCAATCTGAAAGATCTGCTCATAGAAAAAACGACTGAAAGGATGAAAGCCGTCTTATCAGAGGAGGAGATGGGGATCTTCCTCATGTATACCGAGAATTACACGTATTCGGAGATCGCCGGAAGATACGGAGTCAATACAAAAAAGGTGGACAATGTCATCCAGAAGTGCCGTAAAAGCTTCAAGACCTACTATGAGGAAGAACAAATCTTTCTCAACAAAAGTGAAGAGATATTAAGGAGGGCTGTTTAATGGCATATATCCCGGGACCGGGCGCGAAAGACAAAAAAACGGTTGCCCCTGTCGAGAGCGACCCCGCTATCATAGAAGAAAAACCGCTCAAGCGTTATTATGAAGAACGCGCCCGCTTACGGAAGAAAGAAAGACCTGTCAAAGAAAAACCCATCAACGAAGAGAAAATCTCCAAATCGACGATCCAAGAATCCAGGATGCAGGAATCGAAGCTTAAGGAGCCTCAGGGTCGATCCTACGGGACCGAATCCCGAAAAAATCGCCCCTCTTCCAAAAACGCGACTTCCTTTGTATGGATCTTTCTTTTCTTAGTCGCGCTCGCTTTCTCTATCTTCAACTATATGAAGCTCCATGAGTTCCGAAATACCTATGCGACGCAGTTGGACGCTTTAAAGTTGAAATCGGAAGAGCGGTTTCAGACATTGAATAAAATGATACTCGATGATCGGGCTTATCTCGGCCCGAACGGGATAATCGACAAGTATCTGGTGGCTTCCAACAATATCGACTCGCAGCTTATCGGGCTCCATGACCTGTTAGCGTTGACGGAATCGCGCACATTCGACAAAGTGGGGTTTCTGCGTTTTTTCATCAGCGGTTCCAAACCGGTATGGATCAGTGTGGAATCATCGAATGGAAAGGTGGTTTTTCAAAATACGCTATCTCCCGGACTTTCTCAGGAGATGATCTATTATTTCAAAAAACCCGTCCAGTCCATTCAAGATATTACTTATGAAGTGACACAGAATTTTCGAATCAATTCGGGTAACTATGAAAGCACTTACTTGGTGTTCTTTAGCTTCGGAACGACGAAGATCGTTCGAATGGACAGCAAGACCATCTCAAATCCCGTCCAGAAGTATAATATCTGGTTACCGGGCACAACATAAAAGGCGGTGGAGTGAATTGACGCGCGGACGAAAGAAAGTGCTCACGAATGCACTCGAAGATTACATCAAGGTGATATTCGATCTTACGCAAGCTGCTCCCGTTGCGAGAGTGAAAGACATAGCCGAAAGCGTCGGGGTGAGTCTTCCAAGCGTGACGAATGCGATGAAGCGATTGAAAGATCTCGGATACGTCAATTACGAAAAATACGGTCTCATCTATCTCACGGAAGAGGGAAAGAAGCGCGCGATAACGCTGCTGCGGGTTCATCAGCTTTTGGATACGTTTTTTATCGACCTGTTGGGGATGCCAGAGGGCGTATCCGACAATCTGTCGTGCCGTATCGAACACTTTTTGGATCAACGAACCGAAGAGCGAAGCGAAAAATTCATCGCGATTCTCAAACAAATTAAAACCGGAGCGCCAGAGGCCTATGAAAATCTGGCGAAATTCCTGCAAGAAAAACCCGGTTAGGGGGATTCCATGAAAAATGTTTTGGTTACCGGCGGCGCCGGATTCATCGGCTCTCACTTAGTTGAGGCTTTGCTAAAGAAAGGATATGAAGTCGCCGTGATCGATGATCTTTCCACGGGGACGAAAGACAATCTTCCGCTGGATCGCATCCGTTTTTTCGAAGGCTCTGTCGCGGATGCGCGGTGCGTTAAAGCGGCTTTTTCAAGCCATAAACCCGATATCGTTTTCCATCTCGCCGCCCAGATCAGCGTTTCTTTATCGGTAAGGGAACCGGCCTTCGATGCCAACATCAATATCGTCGGATCTATCCGTATCATGGAAGCCTGCGTTCAGGAAAAGGTGAAAAAGATCATTTATACATCTTCCGGAGGCGTGATGTACGGCGAAACGCCCTCAATTATCCCGACTCCTGAAACGGCTCCCTGCGCGCCCTTCTCTCCTTACGGGATTGCGAAAATGACCGGAGAAAAATACCTTTCCTTCTTCGAGAAAGAGTACGGACTCAAATGGACCTCCTTAAGGTATGCGAACGTTTACGGCCCCCGGCAGAACCCGCATGGCGAAGCCGGTGTCGTCGCGATTTTTTTGCAGAAAATGTTGCGCGACCAACCGGTCACGATCAATGGCGATGGGGAATACATCCGGGATTACGTTTTTGTCCAAGACGTCGTTCGGGCGAATCTTC
>JAAYCF010000253.1 GCA_012744415.1 Thermotogaceae bacterium | reverse complement strand
CTGGAATCCTTCTCGCAGTTTGCGAGCGAACTCGACGAAGCGACCCGATCCCAATTGACACGGGGAGAAAAGTTGATGGAATTGCTTAAGCAAAACCAATACTCCCCTATTCCTATCGAAGAGCAGGTCATCAGCATCTTTTCAGGCGTACGCGGATTTTTAGACGCGATCCCGACAAATCGCATCAAAACCTTCGAAGAGCAACTTATCCGATATGTCAAAGAGCGACATCCGGAAATACTCAAACAACTGGTGGAAGAGAAAGATTTGTCAAAAGAGCTCTCCCATACGATAGAAGAAGCTATCAAGGCCTTTAAGAAGGTATTCGCAGGATAAGGAGGATACGGTTTTGGGCAGAGGCGCGCTCCACACAATCCGTAGAAGAATAGACTCCACAGAATCGACCCAGCATATCACCCACGCGATGGAGATGGTTGCGGCGGCGAAAGTCAATAAAGTCTTCCGCCTATGGAAAGGGTTCACACCTTACCTGGCTTCTCTTCGGGGGATGATCGACGAGTGCGTCACCGCAGACCCGGATTTGGAACATCCTTTGGTTGAAAAAAAGAAAGTCAAAGAAGAGAAGGCCCTATTCCTGGTCATTACCTCCGATATGGGTTTGTGCGGTTCGTATAACCTGGATATTCTCCGATTGGCCGAAGAGAGGGAAGAGGAAGCGAAAGGCGCCTTTAGAGGCCATTTTATCATCGGGACCAAAGGCATCAGTTATCTCCGATACCGAAACAAAAAGATATTCGGTTCGGTGGACCGGTTTTTCGGCACACCCGATTTCTCCATAGCCGATATGCTTTCGGGACGGATTCTTTCCCTCCTCGAATCCGGAGAAGTCAACACGGTTAAAGTTATCTCAAGCCACTTCAAGAGCTCTTTGCTGCAAAAACCGGTCGTCACCGATTTATTGCCCTTAAAACCGATACAGGCGGAAAAGCGGCATCTGAATCGGGAGTACGAATATGAGCCGGAACGCAACGTTCTCCTCAATTCGTTGATACCGTTGTATCTTTCCTCGGTGCTGTTGCATCTCTTATTAGAGGCTCAGGTGAGCGAGCTTTACTCCCGCCAAAACGCCATGCGAAACGCCACCGAGAATGCGGACAATTTGATTGAACGGTTCACGTTGGCCTTTAATAAAGCGCGCCAGGGGTTCATCACGCAAGAGATCATCGAGATCGTAAACGGCGCGGAAGCACTAAAAGAATAGAGCCGATGATGGAACCCGAGAAAGTCGCGCGCGTGAGCGAACGAATCATCGCCTTTTTTCCCAGGATTCATGAAGAGACGGATGCCTTCCGGGTATTGATCTCGACCATCATCAGCCAAAGAAATCGGGACGAGGTCACCGAACGGATCTCCGAAAAGTTGTTCGGAAAATACCCGACCTATAAGCATCTGTCAGTTTTAGAACCGGAGGCGCTCCATCCCATTCTGCGAGAATCAGGGATGTATCGCCAGAAGTCGCGTTGGATAGTAGAGATCGCCAAACGGGTCGATCAAGCAGGCGGGGTGGTTCCTAGTCATTTGGAAGCGTTGTTGGAATACCCGGGAGTAGGGCGAAAAACCGCGAACATTGTCCTGTCGGTTTCCTTCGGAATACCCGCTTTAGCGGTCGATACCCATGTCCATCGGATCTCCAACCGAATCGGTTTCGTCCAGACAAAGACTCCGGAAAAAACGGAAGAAGCGCTCACGCGTCTTTTGCCTTCCGCTTTATGGGGACCGTTGAACGGGTCGATGGTTGAGATGGGAAAAGCCGTTTGTAAACCGATTAAACCGGTTTGCGCCAATTGTCCGATTTTTGATGATTGCGAATGGACGGATAAAATCGGATGATGGATGACAGGATTGACCGATGTCGAAGATAGGGATCGACATTGTGGATATGGAGCGGTTGACGCCTCAGATGGTCGACCGTATTCGCATGCGTGTGTTCTCAAAGAGCGAAATATCAGAAATGGAGGCTTTGAGGAACCCGAGGCGCAGGATAGAGTATTTCGCCGGACGATTCGCCGCAAAAGAAGCGTTCTTTAAAGCCTTGGGCATCGGTATCTTCAACGCCTATCTCGATCAAGTGGAAGTGTTGGCCGACGAAAACGGAAAACCCGTGATAAAGGTTTCCAATTCGGTCAAAAACACCTACTTGAACGAATACGGCAATTTTCTGGTATCGATTTCGCATGACGGCCATTACGCGGTCGCGGTCGTATTATTGGAGAAGTGAGTGGATCGTATGTTCGTAAAAGGAGTAGCGCTGGAGAGTTTGATCGCCGAACGCGGTTTTATAGAGCTGTTTAGGGACGAAAGCTCGGGCGTTTTGTTATCCATTATCGACTCCTATTTCGATCCGACTTCTTCTTTCATCTTCGGAACACCCTCGATCCACTGTTACGTCCGTTCTTCGAAGGATGGCTTTGTCGCTTTCGCTTATTTGGATTTGAAAAGCACCACCTTTTCCTTCAACGCATCCGAAACCGAACATCCAATCGGACCGTATTTAATGCGCGCCTTTTCGGACTATATCTGGGGAGATCTGAGCGTTTATCGATACGAAGCCTTCACTTTAGATGAGATTATCGATGATCTGCACTTTTTCGCCGGGTTGAACACGTATATTTTCGGCTTTGCCGCCAGCAGCGAATCCCAGTTCAATGAACTCGAACAGAGAGTGATCGGGTTGAATACCGTTTTCGAGATCGAAGAAACGAAACGGATCGCCTACGGTATGTCCCTCATGAACTTGATCGCGCGCGAAAGTATCGAATACAAAGACCAAACTTCACACTACCTTGTCCCGACCGTCGGGGTTGAAGGACTGGAACTGTGGTTGGGCACCAACTCCACCTTTTACGTCCACCTCGCTGAAACGTGTGGAAAACACGATATCAACAACCCTTCGGAGTCGGAGGAGAACAAAAACCTTTTGAAATTCCTGTTTAACATCGTATTCTTGCGGTTTTGCTTGTATTTGAGCAAAAGCTTTCAGATCCAGCATTATACGGTTTCGAAGATAGAGAAAGCGTTTATCCTGGAAGGAAAAGACAAGGAAACGGTCCGCGACTTGCTCGCGTGTATTCGCGTCATTAACAAGAATGCCGCGGCTTTTTTCCTTCGAGAATTATTACCGGTTTGCGATCAATTTAGCGTAATTCTGAGCGCCAGTTTGAAAAAATACCAGCAGATATCGACTTTTTATGACGAGTCGAACTTCGTCTATATGACGATTCTTGCGTTAACCGACGATACCAGCGAGTATCAATCACTATTCGAAAGCTTATTTCACCAAAATATCAACAAACTGATCGAATCTTTGCTCGATATTGTCCGCCAAGTGGACCGAGCCATCGCGCGGTATGTTGAGGAAGGAAAGACTAAATGCTAACGAATCTCGTTCATACGAAAGGAAAAGTGGCTTTCGTGTTCGCCAAAGAACTCCCTTTGGAGTTCGTCGAAGAGCTTCTCATTTTGGTGAAATCAAATCTGTTCGCAGTTGGGAGGATCGTTGGAGTCGAAAGGGAGATCGAATCCGTCAAAGAAACCCTTTTTGACCTCTGTATGCAAGATTTCTCTTTGATCATCATATTTGGAGCCATCGGGATCGAAGTCGATGATATCGTCCCCGAAGCCACGGCTTCGATTATTGATAAAACCTTACCCGGTCTCGAACGCACCATTATGTATTTGCTGCTTGAGAACGACGAGTATTCGGTCGTTAATCGCGCGGTGGCAGGTATATACAAAAACAGCATTCTCTTCAACTTGCCTGCGAAACCCAGATTAATTCGGCTGGTTCTGGAAAATATACTGGGTGTTCTTAGGAAAAGCATCAAATAGTGAACGTCTCCGTTTTCCCTTAACGATTAAAAAAACATCAAAATCCACACCTGTTGGCAGGGGAGGTCAAAGGTCCACGTGAAAAACCGCATTGTTTATGTTGGCAAGGCCAGAAAACGTTATTGGCGCGAAACCTTTCAAGCTTACTTGTTTCTGTTACCCGCGTTTGTCATACTCGGAATCTTCGTATTTTGGCCTATTGGCTACTCGCTCATACTTAGTTTTTTTAAATGGGATTTCACCAACCAAACCTCTCCCTTCTTTCACGGATTTGCCAACTATACGAAACTCTTTAAATTGGAGATGGCTTTACCTTATTCCTTCGGCCAAGCGGCCGTGTACTCCGCTTTCTATATCCTTGCAGCTTACTTGTTAACCCGTCTGATATTCCTGTGGGTTAACTATACAAAAGCCTTCGAACAGCATCGATCGGGGAGCGATCGCCTGCTGAGGATGACTGTCTTTTACGGCGCTTTGACGGTCTTGGGGTTGGTATTCGCCCATTATGGAATGATCTGGCCGTTGTTCGTTTTGGTTGTGGCGATGGGAGGATTGTTCCTTTACGAGAAGCGAAAACCTTACCCGTTCAAAAAGTCGGCGGGGTTGTGGAGTTACGCTTTATTGGTCGTTCTCTTCTACTTCGCGTTCAAGCAGGTTGCGATGGTCCGATACGAATTATTCGATTTCTTGCTACTAACCAAAGAATCTTCCGTGTTCGTGAAATCCATTTTCAATACCGTTTATTACGTCATTCTGACGACCCCGGCCGAAATTGTGATCAGTTTGTTTTTGGCGTTGCTGCTAAATTTGCCTTTGAAGATGAAGGCGTTTTTCCGAACCTCTTATTTTATTCCTTATGTCACCTCCGTGGTGGCGATCTCTCTGGTTTGGCGATGGATGTTCAACGACGAATACGGCTTGTTCAACTACTTTCTGTCCCTCGTCGATATCGGGAAAGTGAAATGGTTGACGCACGAGGATTGGACAATCCCGACGATCGCTATCGTATCCATCTGGAAAAGTGTCGGGTACAACGCGATCATTTTCCTGGCAGGGCTTCAATCGATCGACAAGTCTTATTATGAAGCGGCGGAAGTGGACGGCGCGTCGAAACTTCAAAACTTTTTTCATATCACCTGGCCGCTGCTCTCACCAACGACGTTCTTCATCCTGATCGTATCCGTGATCGGCAATTTCAAGGTCTTCACGCAGGTGTACGTGTTGTACCAAGCCCTTCCGGGACCTTACAACAATAGTGGGATGACGATGGTGTACTATATCTTCGATAAGTTTTACGCCGATCAGCAGATGGGAGAAGCCAGCGCCGCCGCTTATGTGCTGTTTATGGTTATTCTGGTATTAACCTTCTTCCAGTTCCGCGTCGGAAAACAACGCGTTCAATACGTCGGCTGACAGGACGGGTGGTGCAGATGTTCTCTCCTTGGAAAAAAGCGATTTTTTACACCTTGATGATTATTGGCGCCTTTGTCATGCTGATGCCTTTCGCCTGGATGATCATGACCGCTTTCAAGTTGGATACCGAAGTGGAAAGCTGGCCTCCCAGATGGACCAGCGACAGCTTTGCCGGCCAGAGAAACGTTAAGCTCGATCTTGTTAGGTCTGCCGATGTGGCGCTTGATTTTTCTTCTCTTACCATTGAAGAATTCTTCAACATAGCCAGTATCATCGGCAGTAAGAAAAAGGGAGAAAAAACCCTCGTATACTCTGTCAACGACGATACCCCTTATCGGGGCATCTTCGAGTTAAACCTAAACACCTCTTCCGAGACGGTACCAACCTACACGCGGTCGATCCCGAAAGAGTCTTTTGATCAATACCTTTCCGGCTCGAATGCGCTCCGTCCGTTACCCGATGAGGTTCAAAGCTTTATGGACACGATGGAGATGGTGGAGGATCCCATCGTTTATCTGCCTTCTTTGATGAACGAGCTGTTTTTTTCTAATCATGCGTTTTTAAACCGCGTCGGAACGGTGAACGCCGCGGACGCGGTTTTGAATAAGGTAAACGCTTACCTGATCAATAACGGGCTCAAACTCATCGAACACCGAGCCCTTCTCGCTTCGGAAAGCGATGAACCGGAGATCGCCCGCCTCAAAGTCGCCTATAAAACGTGGCTCGAAAGTTTTGTCCGCGCGTTTGAAACCCAAAAAGGGATCTATACCATCGCTAACCAATTCTTTAGAAGAGGACAGCCGCTATTATCAAGACCGGATTTGGAGGAGATTGCGGGCAAGTACGCCCAAACCTTTTCCGGCGGCTTAACCTATGAGGCGATCGCGACGGCTATGAACACCGATATTAAAGAAGTTGAGGCGCTTCTCGCCAAGCAAGATTGGGCGGTGATCCGGCTCGTCGACCGCAATATTCGGGAACCCTTGATGAGTTTTCAAAACCTCCTGCAATTAGGAATTGATACCTACCAGTTCTATGATGGAATGCAAAGTGAACAGCTCAGTTCGGGCACGCTCCGATTCCAGTTCAGAAAAGAAGAAGATATCAAACGCGATATCGTGGAACAGGTTGAAAACAGCTCCCTAACGAAGGAGCATAAGCGCTTATTGCGGGATGTTTTAGAGCGTCATCCCGTCGGATCTTCCGTAAATGGGCTGCTGAAAGAACTGGACGGCTTATTTACGACTCACCTCAGCGATAGGGGGATCGAGCCGTCTAAAATCCAGTCGGTGTTGTTGACCTTAAAGGACTTCGTGGGTACTTTGAACTCGGCTTTTTTGGATTATCCCGAGTTGAAAGAACCGATCATGAAGGCGTTTTCGGAAGGAACAGACCCGGTCGGCGTTTTAAATGCCTCTCAGGTTCCGGCTTCTCAACGTAGGGTTCTTACCGACCAGTTGAACCGTTTAAAAACGCATTTCAGCGGTCAAAGCGACGCGAGCGTATACAGCCTTATCCATGAACGTTTTGTTGAAAACGAAGTCGTGGAGTATTACAGCGAAGTATACTCGCGTTTGGGGTTCCGGATGGACATTCTCGAAGCCCCAAAAGAGGTGAAGGACGTTCGTTTCCGTTCCTACAAATCCATCGAGATCGTACTGGACGGCATCGAACCCTATTGGTTCTGGGATGAAACCAATCAGCTCAAGGTGCGCTTTACGTTTTGGGAAGTTTTGCAGAACCTCTTCCAAAACTACGTGGACGCTTGGGTTATGGGGAAATACTTCGGTAACTACTACTTCAATACGGTTTTTGTGGCGACCATCACGACCCTTCTGGACATCCTATTCGCATGTATGGCTGCCTTCGCCTTCTCAAAACTCAACTTTTTTGGTAAAAATTTCATCTTCATGCTGTTTCTGGCGACGATGATGGTACCGGGTGAAGTACTCTTAGTACCTAACTACATCACCCTGTCCAAATTCGGCTGGATGGACTCCTATCTGGCTCTCATTGTGCCATGGGTCGTTAGTGTATTCGTGATCTTTCTGATACGACAGCACTTCATGACTATCCCGGACGAGTTATATGACGCCGGCAGGATAGACGGTATTTCGAAATGGGGGTTCCTCTGGAAGGTGATGGTTCCGCTCTCGAAGCCGGTGATCATAACCGGATCGTTGCTTAAGTTCGTGGGAAGCTGGAATTCATTCCTCTGGGTCCTGATCGTCACGAAAAGCCCGCAGGTCAGAACGTTGCCGGTTGGATTGTCCACGTTCAGCACCGAAGTGGGGACTTTGTACAACAAACTGATGGCGGCTTCCACCTTTTCGATGATCCCGATCATCATTCTATTCCTGTTCGTCCAAAAATACTTCATCCAGGGAATCGCCCGAACCGGTCTAAAGGGTTAACGCTTTACCGGGAAAGGAGAAAAATGAACCAACTCTATGAAAAGGAACTCTCTCGCGAATACCTGTACAGAGGAAGGATCGTTCGTCTGCGCGTCGATCAGGTAGAGCTGGAGAACGGGAATATCGCTCAGAGAGAGATCATTGAGCACAACGGAGCCGTCGCCGTGCTGCCCTTCGATACCGAGCGGCGCGTTCATCTGGTCTCGCAGTACCGAAAGCCAATCGAGCGGGTACTCCTCGAAGTGCCGGCGGGTAAGCTTGAAATAGGAGAAGACCCATTGGTTTGCGCTAAGCGAGAGTTGCAAGAAGAAACGGGACTGTACGACGGAGAAGTGATTCCGTTAGGATATATATACACGACTCCTGGTTTCTGCGATGAAAAGATATACCTTTTCGTCGCCTTCAACTTAAAAAGGGGTGAGGATCATCCGGACCCGGACGAATTCCTGAACGTAGAACGGCTTCCCTGGGACGTTTTCATCACGCGTTGCACGGAGGGACAGCTAACCGATGCGAAGACTTTGGCCATCGCCCTAAGAGCGAGAGCTAAAGTGGAAGCCTATTTTTCCGATAAAGAGAACAGATGAGGGAGTGTGGTTTCGATGATCCAGGTAAGTGTCAACGGGCTCTTCAAAGAAGAAGACGACAAAAATTACCTCAATTTCGCGGATTTTATCGCGAAGCATCAAATTAAAGGGAAGGTATTGGCGGAGATCAGGATCAATGGGCAGGACATACCGCTCTCGGCTCTGAAGGAACTGGAGTTGTCCGTTTTTGAAGGAGAAGAAAAGATCGAACTGACCTATAAAGAATTTCGTCCCTTTACCGTCGAATTGATCGGCAATATCAAAAACTACTTAAACCAGCTAAACGATCTTCTGCCCGTGTTCGCGGAAAGAATCCTGAATGGGGACTCGGAGGCTTTGCGGGGGATCAACGATCTCGGGGAAGGTCTTAAATCGGTCGTTACGATGAAAGAAAACATCTTCTCCATCTCCGGCAGCCAGGAAACGGATTTCCGTTCTTTGAAAGGGTTGGAACCCGCCTTCTCGGATCTGTTGAATGAAATCAATGACTCGATGGGCAGGAAGGATTGGGTTCGTTTATCGACCATCCTCTCCCACGAATTGCCCGATCAGTTGAAAACGTTTTCTGAATTTTTCGACGAAGCGATCGTATTGCTTCGATCGAACAGTATGTAGCGCTACGGAGGTGTTCTCTTTTGCAAAGTAAACAGATATACAGCAATCTAAAGCCCGGATATCCGAGAAAGAGCCTGGCGGTGGAAGAACCTGGTAAGCCAGAAAATGCGGCGACAGAGGTTCCGGAAGCGATCATCCCAAAACGAGAAGCCGCCCCTTCCTTAATCCAAAACCAACATAATCAGAATTATTTCGAGCAGTCGGTCTATACGGCTTCCCCGGCGAAGCTTGTGGAGATGCTGTATGGCGGAGCTCTCAGCTTCATCGAGCAAGCCAAGAACGCGATTGCCGAAAAAGACTATATTACAGCAAACACCAAAATCGTACGCGCAGAAGACATCATCGTGGAGCTGAATATCTCTTTGGATCTTGAAAAAGGCCAGGTGATCGCCACAAATTTACGCGACCTCTATAATTATTTGTATAAACGTCTATTGGAAGCGAATAGCAAGAAAGATACGAAAATTCTCGACGAAGTCTACCGTTTCGTGAAAGAACTCAAAGACATCTGGAGTGAAGTGATGAAAAAAGAACCAAGGAACCCCCAGGAAAGTCCGGTAGACCGAAAGATACTCGATCTCTCACGGTAGAGGCAAAGAGGAAAGATCCGATCATCAAAGCCCCATAATCAAGTTATTTCCTGCTCTCCCGCCATTTCTCTGACCTCCCGCTCCCGTTCGGCGCCCCGCAAGTCGATGATCGTAGAAAGGGATTGCTCCTCATCCGACATCTTTCTGACCATGAAATGTTGATCCGCTCTTGCGGCGACTTGAGGAAGATGAGTTATTACGAAAACCTGGAAGCCGTTTTGCGCAAGCTGTTTGATTTTTTCTCCCACAATGTGTCCCATCCGGGGACCAACACCCGAGTCGACTTCATCGAAGACCAGCGTTTTCACCGCTAAAGACTCTTTCAGCGCCAGTTCCATCGCAAGAAAGATACGAGAGAGCTCGCCGCCCGAAGCGATTTTCGCGATCGGCAGGAAAGGCATACCGGGGTTGATCGAGGCTGTCCACTCGAGACAATGACCGCCGTGCGCCGTGAAATCTTCTTCTTGTGATATTTCATGCGCAAACCGTATTTTTTCCATCTTCAAGTCGACCAGTTCGCGGACCACTTGCTCTTCTATTTCGGAAGCGTTTTCTTCTCGAAGCGCGCGCCATTCGGTGTCGATTTTCGATAGCACAGACCGAACCGCTTCGATTTTTTCGTCCAAATGTTCGGCTAGGTTCATCTTCTCATAAAGCGTTTCTTTTTCCTCACGAAAGGAGTGGAGTCGCGCCATCACTTCGGGTATATCGTTCCCATACTTTCGCTTGATGCTTTCTATCAGGTCGTACCGGGCGCCAACCTCCCGGAGACGTTCTTCATCGTAGTCCATTTGTTCTAAATAGGAAGAGACCTCCAAATAAAGCTGATGAAGAGTTTCTGAAAGTTCATTCGTCATCTTCTCCCAGTCCCCAACCGCCTTTTCGATGTTGTTGACTTTTTTCAGTTTGGAAGCGATGAAACCCAGTCTGTCGGCCATCGAATCGGATTCATTCTTCCCTTCGATTTCCGCAAGCGCCGCTATCAGGGTATTCTTCAAAAACTCAAAATTAGACAGGATTTGCAACTCCGCGAAAACTTTCTCGTCCTCACCGATAACCAACCGCGCGTTTTCGATCTCTTCGATCTGAAAAGACAAAAAATCCAGTGTTCGCGCCATCTCTCGCGTGTTGGACGGCAACGCGCCGGAAATCG
>JAAYCF010000252.1 GCA_012744415.1 Thermotogaceae bacterium | reverse complement strand
GCCAAATTCCGTTCAGCCGCGAGATCTACATCGAAGAGGAAGACTTTATGGAAAACCCGCCGAAAAAATATTTCCGTCTTTCTCCGGGCGCGGAAGTGCGTTTGAAATATGCCTATTACATCACCTGTCGGGAGGTTGTCAAGGATACCACCGGGAAGATCGTCGAACTGCGGTGCGTTTACGATCCCGAGTCAAAAGGCGGTGGAACGCCAGACGGCAGGCGAGTGAAAGGGACCTTGCACTGGGTGTCGGCGGCCCACGCAGTGAAAGCGGAGGTCCGGCTTTATGACAAACTGTTCACGCTGCGCGATATGAACATGATGGAAGCGGGAAAAAGCTACAAAGATTATCTAAACCCTGACTCCTGTGTTATTATTCAGAATGCTCTCGCAGAACCCATGCTATCCGATGTTGCGCCGGGAACGAGTTACCAGTTCTTGCGTCAGGGTTATTTCGGCGCAGATCAAGACTCACGGAACGGGAAGCCCGTTTTTAACCGGACGGTAACGCTGAAAGACAGTTGGGCAAAAATACAAGATAAAGCCTGAGGAGAGAGTCGATGGAATCCTTTATTGCCGCCTGCGCGCAGTTCGAGATCCTTCCGATGAGGGTAGAAGACAACCTTCAGATCGCTTGGCAAACGATCAAAGCCTGCAAGGATGCAACAAAGGCGGATCTGATCGTTTTGCCCGAAACCTTCACCACCGGTTTTACGCCGATCGGAGGCTTATCGGCTTTGTGGGAAGCGGCGGAACCGATCCCCGGTCGCTGGTCCGATATCGGGGAAAAGTGGGCAAAAGAATTGGATACGACGTTGTGTTTCCCTGTTTACGAACGGGGAGAGCAAAAGGGAATCGTCTATAACAGCGCGTTGCTGATCGGGCCGAGCGGCATCCTCGGAAGCTACCGAAAAACCCATCCCTTTCCAACAGAGCGTTTGGCGGCCAACGGATGGACGACCCGAGGAGAGATTCCGTTTTGCGTCAAAACGCCATTCGCCAACGTTGGGATCGTCATCTGCTATGACGGGGATTTTCCCGAACTGGCGCGCGTAACGGCGATGAAAGGGGCGGAGGTCATCTGCAGGCCTTCTGCGTTTCTACGGACTTTTGACCAGTGGGAACTCACCAATCGCGCGCGCGCCTACGACAATCATGTTTATTGGATCGCGACGAATACGGTGGGAAAAGACGCGAGCGGCTCCCATTTCTTCGGCAGTTCTATGATTATCCATCCCAGCGGCCAGAAGCTGGCTCAAGCGAGGAATGGAAACGAGTATATATGGGCAACCCTTACGCCCGACCCGATCAAAACCATCTACCCGGGCAGCTCTATCCCTCAGTGGTTTGATCATATCGAAGACCGAAATATTCGGTCGTACGAAGGGATTCTGGAAGACGGGCGGTCGGCCTTCGACCCCGCCAAACGGATTCCTAATGAATGAAAATCGAGGCGAAATGAATAAGGGGGAACAAGCATGAATGGCCCTTTGACTGGAATACGAGTCGTTGACTTAACCAGAGTCCTGGCGGGTCCTTTTTGCGCGATGGTGCTGGCCGATTTGGGCGCAGAAGTGATCAAGATCGAAAGGCCTATAACAGGCGACGACTCGCGGGCTTACCCGCCCTTTCAGAATGAGACGAGCGCGTATTTCGTCAGCGTGAATCGCGGGAAGAAAAGCGTGACGATGAACCTGAAAGATCCGGCGGCGCGGGACCTATTGCTGCGATTGGTGGAGAAGTCGGATATCTTCATCGAAAACTTCAAACCCGGCGTGACCGATCGGTTAGGGTTGTCTTACGAGGAGCTCGAAAAGATCAATCCCCGGATCATATACGGTAGCAGTTGCGGTTTCGGGCAGACCGGTCCTTACCGGAACAAAGCTTCCTACGATATCATCATTCAGGGCATGAGCGGCATGATGAGCATTACGGGTCCGGACGCGGACCATCCGACGAAGGTGGGGAGTTCAATCGCCGATATCGTCACTGGACTCTACCTCTGCATTAGCGTGTTAGCCGCTTTGAACGCAAGGGAGAAGACGGGTAAAGGGCAGAAGATAGACGTCGCGATGATGGATTGTATGGTTTCGATCCTTGAAAATGCCTTAGCCAGATATACCTGCACCGGAACCGTTCCGGTCCCCGTTGGCAACGTGCATCCCTCGATCGCCCCGTTCTTCACGGCGAAAACCAAAGACCATTGGATCAATATCGCCGTCGGCAATCAAGACCTATGGCGAAAATACTGCGACTTGATCGGACTAAGTGTTCTTGCCGAAGACGAGCGCTTTTGCACCAACGAGCGCCGAGTCGAACACTGGGCCGCGCTCAAACCCATCCTTGAAGCCGCCATGCGCGAAAAGAGCCGGGATGAATGGCTGGCGCTGTTTGAGAAAGATAGCATTCCGAGCGGACCGATCTATACCATGTCGGACGTCGTCAACGACGCGCAGATCGCCGCGAGGCAGATGATCCTCAATATTTATCACACGCAAGGCGGTGAGTTCCAAGTTCCGGGTATACCGATGAAGTTCTCCGATACGGTTCCGGACGATCCGTGCACGGCGCCGATGCTTGGCGAACATAATCAGGAAATCTATCTTGGCTTGTTGG
>JAAYCF010000251.1 GCA_012744415.1 Thermotogaceae bacterium | reverse complement strand
TTTGACAGCGTCATGTACACGGTGAACGGCCAAAACCGTTTCTATATCAACACGGGCACGTGGCGGAACGTGATCGAAAGAGGAAGGAAACGCGATCAGGAAAAATTCGTTAAGCGGACGGAATACTCCTATGCTTTGGTCAATGACGACGAAGGAATTCTGCGCATCCAAACGATAATGAACAGCAAAATCCGCAATAAAGCCCTGGCGGTAACTCAGGCGGGGGTGGTATAGATTCGGAAACTCTACTTGATTGACGGAACCGGTCTGGTGTACAAAGCTTATTATGGCATCAAAGAGCTGAACACTTCATCAGGTCAACCGGTCAACGCGCTATATGGGCTTGCGAGAATGCTGACAAAGCTATTGAAAGAGCACATTCAAGAGGGACACTATGTAACCTTTTTTATGGATAAAGGCCGGACAACCTTTCGAACGCTGTTGATGGATGAATACAAGGCGCAGCGCCCTCCGATGCCGGATGCCCTGCGGGAGCAGATGAAGGAAGTGGCGCCGCTCGTCGAGGGATTCGGGATTCCGGTTCTCTCAATGGAGGGGTTCGAGGCCGACGACCTGATCGCCACCTACGTGAGAGAGTTTCGAAACGACTGTGATGAAATTTGGATCCTGACCAGCGACAAAGACCTTTGCCAATTGATTGACGGCAAAGTGAAGATGTTAAGGGCAGAAAAAGGCATCACCGACCTGGCCGTCTATGACGAGGAGAAGGTACGCGAAAAGTATGGCGTGACGCCGATACAAATGATCGACTACTTGTCGATTGTCGGAGATAAGGTGGATAATATCCCCGGCGTGAGGGGGATTGGCGAAAAAGGCGCGCTTCAGCTGCTCTCACAGTACCCGACGCTGGAAGCCATCTACGACCATATCGAGCACGTGCCGGAAAAGCTGCGCGCGAAGTTGGCGGAAGGCCGAGCGGACGCCTTTCTGAGCAAACAGTTGGTGACCTTGAAAGCCGATATTCGGGTTTCTCAGGATTTCGAAGCTCTGCGGTACCGTTCGGCGAACACTAACCTGTTGCTCAAAAGCTTTCATCGTTATGAGTTTAGAAGCCTTGAGCGGGAATGGATGCCGACTCTGTTTAACGGAAACGAAAGCGAGGCGGACGAGAAAGAACGTGGTCTGACCGGATCAGCGGAGGATCAGCGTGAAGCGCCGCCGCATCTTATCCAAGAAGAGAGAAACTACGTCGTCGTGGATGATGAAAAGCGTTTCCGAGAGGTTCTCGATGCGATGAAAAATTCCGCGCTATGTGCCTTTGATACGGAAACAGACTCGTTGAACACAAGGGACGCGCGGTTGGTTGGCATCTCCATTTCTATGGCGGAGAAGCATGGTTTTTACTTGCCCGTCGCCCATGACGAGGGTCCGAATCTTCCTGAATCGTTGGTTGCGGAGTTTTTCGAAACCTTGAGATCTGTAAAGGTGATCGGGCATAATCTCAAATACGATTTTGAAGTGGTCGCCCACAACGGATACCCTCTCCCGGAACGCTACTTCGACACCATGATCGCGGCGTATCTCTTGGATCCGGACCGGCCGCGCTTCAATCTTGACGGTTTGGCCTCCGTAGTAACTTCCCAAGCGCCTCTGAGCTATAAGGACCTGATGGGCAGCCACCCCTTCTCGCGCGACTTTTCTCAAATACCGATCGCGGAAGCCGCCAGGTATTCGATCGAGGACGCGGATTTATCTCTCCGGTTGTATCATCGTTATGTGACGGAGTTAAAAGAATACGGTCTGGATAAATTGTTTGAACGGATCGAGATGCCGTTGCTCAAGGTCCTTGTCGAGATGGAAACAATCGGAGTGTACTTCGACCGAGCAGAGCTTCTTGCGCTTTCCGAACGGATGGACACGCAAATCAAACAGCTCAAGCAAGAGGTCATGATCATGGCCGGAGAGACTTTCAATTTAGACTCGCCGATTCAGTTGGGAAAGGTCTTGTTCGAAAAGATGGGTTTGCCTTCCAAAAAAAACACCT
>JAAYCF010000024.1 GCA_012744415.1 Thermotogaceae bacterium | reverse complement strand
GGGCCCATCGCATGCATCAAGATAAAGTTCGTCGGGTCTTCTTGTTTCGCAACCTGCTGGCTGATCCGTGCCGCATCGGGCACCGCGGATACACCGGCTCCTCCAACGAGCGGATTGATCTTTTCTTTAAGGAATAGATTCATAAACTTCGCGAAGAGAACGCCGCTTGCGATACTGGTAATGAACGCCACACACCCTAAACCGAGTATCAAAAGAGAGGTGGGCTGCAGGAAGACTTCCGCTTTCGCGGATCCGCCCACCGAAAGGCAGAGCATAATGGTCGCCGTATCCAGGATATATCGCGAACAGGCTTCGGCCAACCGTTTGGTGTAACCGCTCTCCCTCAGGAAATTTCCCAGCATCAGCATTCCAACCAACGGCAATGCAGGAGGAACAAGCAACCCGACGAAGAGAACTGTCGCGCCGGCGAACACCAGCTTTTCCACTTTTTTTACCTGTCTCGGCGGTTTCATACGGATCATCCGTTCTTTCTTCGTCGTGAGGGCTTTCATGATCGGCGGCTGCAGGAGCGGCATTAAAGCGATATAAGAATAGGCGGCCAAGGCGATCATGGCGATAAATTCAGGGGCGAAGCGTTTCGAGATGTAGATCGAGGTCGGACCGTCCGCGCCACCGATGATTCCGATCGCAGCGGCTACCGGTAACGTAAATCCAAAGGCTTTTGCCAGCGCAAAAGCAATGAAGACGCCGACTTGCGCTGCGCCTCCCAAAAAGATCAGAAGGGGATTCGACAACAGGAAGGAGAAGTCCGTAAGCGCGCCGATTCCGAGAAAAATCAGTGGAGGATAGATCTCAAGTTGCAACCCCATATTGATATAGTACATCAGCCCACCGGTCGTTGAAGCCGTTGGTGCGGCAAACAGACCGGTATAAAGGATCGGTATATTCGCCAGAATCATCCCAAACCCAATCGGGATCAACAGAAGAGGTTCCGCATCCTTTTTGATGGAGATGAAGAGAATCGCCGTGGCTATGCCGATCATGACGATATTCCCTAAGGTTACCGCTCCAAAGGCAGTGGTCGAAAAAAAGCTTAAAAAGGTCTCGATAATCAAAGAATCATCCCTCCAACGCAGACCGGAGTTTTCTTGTTTCTAACCGGCCCTCTGCGGCCGCTAAGATTTTATCATAAAACCCAGTAAAAAGAACCTCTCTTGTCAAACGGCTCCAAGTAGTTTAAAATAGAAAGGTAGAATCATATAAAGCGGAGGTGTGCGCCCATGCAATGGGATTTATCGTATTTCTACAAAGACCACCAAGATCCGAGCTTGCTTAAGGACCTAAAGAACGCTCTCAAGGAATCGGAAGATTTCGAGACCGAAGGCATTGCGCTTCTTTCCCACCAAAACATAGATACCGAAAAGCTAAAAACGCTTTTTAAGACTCAGGAAACGATTATCCAAAAGATCGCGCGCGCGATGCAATTCGCCTATCTCTATTTCGCGCAAAACACGGCGAATGCCGACGCGCAGAAACTGATCGGACTATGCACCAACTATGAGGCGAAGGTTCGGCAGAAGTTCGCGTTTTTAGAACCGTCTCTCGCCCGCTTACCCGATAAAACATTGGAAGAACTTGAAAAACAAATATCGGCTTACCGGCACGTTATCGAAAAAATCCGTTTAAGAAAAGAAAACACGTTTTCTGTAGAAACGGAGCAGATTTTAGCGGGCAAGTCCAATTCCGGCAGAGAGCGTCTGTCGGAGCTTTACGACAAGATTGTGTCCGATTTTTCTTTTTCCGTCACCCTGGATGGAGAAAAGAGAACCTTTAATGGCGCCCAGATGCGGAACCTTCGGTATCACCCGGATTCAAAAATACGCAGAAAAGCGATGAAGTCATTCTTCAAGCGGTATGAAGAAAACCAAATCGCGCTGACCAATCTCTACAACATCATACAGACCGACTACGATACGGAAGCGGCATTACGGAAGTTTCCCTCCAGCCTTTCCATGCGCAATCAAGAGAATGAAAGCGATGATCGAACGGTCAACAAGTTGATCGAAGTCACAACAGAAAATGCCGTCCTGGTCGAACGGTATTATCGGTGGAAAGGGAAGAAACTGGGGCTTAAAATGACGCCCGCAGATATTTATGCGCCCTTTGAAACCGTAAAAAAAACTTATACCTTTGAAGAAGCCAAACAGACCGTATTGGACGCTTACAGCCGTTTCGACAAAGAGTTTGGCAGCATCGTGGGAGCTTTCTTCAAAGAACGGAGAATAGACTCCGAAATCAAGCCTGGCAAGCGCGCCGGAGCCTTTTGTTCATACTATCACCCGGATGGAAAACCTTTTATCCTGCTCAACTTCGACGGGAATATCCGAGAGATCATGACGTTAGCCCATGAGCTCGGGCACGGGATCCACGGCACCCTCTCCTCCAAACAGACCTTTCTCAATTATTCAACGCCGCTAACGATGGCGGAGATCGCTTCCGTATTCGGAGAGATGATCGTCTTTGACAAGTTGATGGGCGAGTTGGATCCGAAGAATCAGATGCTCTTTTTAGCCCGAACCATCGAGGATATGTTCGCAACCACCTTTCGCCAAAACATGTTCGCGCGGTTCGAGGTTGCCTCTCATCAGCGCATCATGGCGGAGGGGTTCGTGCCCTGGGAAGACCTCTGCGGTCTCTATAAAGTCGAGTTGGAAAAAATGTTTTTATCCAGCCTGACCATTCCCGAAGAATATCACGCGGAATGGTCCTCCATCCCGCATATCTATGGGGTTCCCTATTACGTTTACGCCTACAATTTCGCCAATCTTCTAGTGCTTTCTCTCTATGGAAAGTACCTGGAAGAAGGAAAGCGCTTCATACCGAAGTATAAAACCTTATTGTCCAGCGGGGGAAACGATCGTCCAGAAAAACTGCTCTCGCCTTTAGGCATCGACCTTACCTCCGACACCTTCTGGCAGAAGGGCTTTGATATCATTAAAGGGTATATCGACCGCTTGGAGGCGCTTACGGATTAGGGAATCAGCCATCGAAGATTGAAGTTCCGTGGCGGGATCTTTTTTACGGAGTCGTTCTGATTCATCAGATCATAAACTCGGGAAACCGGGCGACGACCTTTTTCTCCTCTTCGAACAACCAATCGAACGAACGGAAAGCGGTCTGAGGGGGTTTCGCCACCGTCCATTCTCCGATGACGCGGGAGGGTTTAGGACCGAAAAAAAACAAGGTATCCGAAAAAAGCAAGGCTTCTCGTAGATTATGGGTGACCAGAATCATCGTGAAGCCTTCTTTCTTCCTCTGTTCCGTGATGGAACGGATGAAAGATACCCGATTTTTCACATCGATGTTCTGAAAGGGCTCATCCATTAACAACAAAGGCTTTTTAAACAAAAGGGCTCTTCCAATATTGACTTTTTGCCGAAGCCCTCCGCTCAATTGGTGAGGATAAGAGTCTAAAATCTCGGTTAACCCGAAAGTATCGAAAAAGGTGGGATCAATCTCCGGTTCTTCGAGAAAAAATGTCAGATTTTCTTTTACCGTTTTCCAAGGAATCAACCGCGGCTCCTGAAAAGCGTAGGCAGCTCCGCCTGGTGAGATCTCGATTTCTCCGCAATCCGGTTTTTCGAGACCGGCAATCATCCGAATAAGCGTCGTTTTACCGCAGCCAGATGGGCCCAATAGCGCAACTGAATGATTTTGCGCGATTGTTAAGTCAATTCCGTCTAACACCTGCAAACGCCCAAAGTTTTTGCATACACCCTTTAAAACTAAGTTGCCCATAATCCGCGCCACCGCTTCAGAAATGGACTCGAAAAGAAAGCGTCTAAAAGGATTTCGAGGCTGATCCCGACGAGGATCACGAAAAAGGTATAGGCGAAGACGGTCGGCGTGTTGACGTAATACTTGTTCCAGGCGATTTGGACGCCGATCCCCTTCTCCCCCGCCAGGAACTCGGCCGCAACGACAGTTTTCCACATTGTCCCGACGCTAATCTCGATAGAAGAGATGATGAATGGAATGATCGAGGGAAGGTAGATACCGGCAAAGGCTTTCCTAAAAGGCAGATGCGTGAGTTTCACCACCTCCAAGAGTTGTTTGTCCACGGTTTTGATCCCCTGAGCGATGTTGTAAATGATGATAGGCAGTAATGTCACGAAAACGATGAACACAGGCGCTTCCCAGCCGATCCCCCATAAGATTAATATGCTCGTTAACCAGGAGATAATCGGCATGCTTTTCAACAAGACTAATCCGGGCAAGAGCAATTGAGAAAAAAACGCGCTGAATCCGATCAGAAAACCAACAGGAAGACCGATTGCCAAAGCGAGCAATAACCCTGAAAACGCTTTTAAGAAGGTCGAGGACAGATTCATCCATAAACTCGCTTCGTCGATCAGCCCGAAGAATTCGGCGAAGACTTCGGAAAGCCTCGGGAGAATAAGGGATGAATGGAACCACAACGAGGCAAGCTCCCAAACCAACGCGATCAAAAGCAAGCCTAACGCATACTTGAACAGGTTAGAACAGATAGAAGTTTTCATCCGGAAGAACGAGTAGACTTTCGGGTAGAAACTGACGGATTGTTTCGAAGTAGTGGGCGATCGCTAGCTTGTCTGCGGCCGAGAAAGAAAAATCATATTCGGAGTTCGTGAGCGAATTCCGGAGAACCGAGTCCGCCATCGTTGGAAAGACGGATTTGCCCAAAGAAACGATCTCGTCTGTGTGGCTTAAGAGATACGACGTGGAACTTTGAAAATCCTTTTGTATCGTTATGATATTGTTTTTCGTTTGAGCTTCCGATTCATTCGAGGCCGGCACATAGAAGAGTCCGGTTATCGGGAGCCGGTACGGTACATCCAGCGTTTCTTGCCACAGGGTTTGCAGATCAAAGGCGATCTTGGAGCCGGGCAACATGTTCAAAATCAAGGACGCGTAGGGTTCCGGAACAACCGCTAACTGCGCCAACCCTTTTTGAAAGAACGCCACAATCTCGGGAGGAGAGAGGTACTCCATTGAAAGAGCGGTATCCGGGTCCAAACCTTCCGCTTTTAAAAGAATGCGCATGACGACATCCGCGGTTTGGCCTTTCCCTTGGGCAAAGTATAGATTTTGATCTCGCAGAGACGCGATATCCGTATACTCCCACCCGTTTGAGATACAAAAGAAGCTTTTCCATAACGTAACCGCTGAAAGCCGAACCGGAAGGCTTTTTGAATATAAGGTCGCCCCATAACTAACCGGAAGAAATATCGCGGAAACTTGCCGATTTGCGATCATCGCGATGGCCTCGTCGAAGGATTTCCAATAAAAGAAGTCGTACTCTTCTTCAACAGACACGCGCCGTTCCATGATCGGCAAGACGGTAAACAATGTCGGACCCATCGGAACGGCTATTTTAAGCGAGAAAACAGATATGGTAATGAGTAACAGGATTGACAAAAAAACAATTTTTTTCACAATAATATTCTCCTTTTTGTTTATAGTAGAGGTTTAGATAAGCATTTTCCGAATAAATACACGGCGCCGAAACTGAGCGTACTCATATATCCCGCAGCCATCTCCGGATCCTCTTTTTTTGCGTTTCTACTCATTCGTTAAGACCGGATTCTGGACAGAGTGAGAAGGACGTTGCCTCACAATTTCGATGGCTTCAATAACGGCTTCAAGAACATCGACACGTACTTGGTTTCGAAAGGTGTCCAGTTTCGCGAAAACTTCTCCCCGCTCCGTCACGACGTATT
>JAAYCF010000250.1 GCA_012744415.1 Thermotogaceae bacterium | reverse complement strand
TCATAGTGCCATAGGGTTTTTTCGGATAGATCCCGCAGATTCACAAGGAACGCGAAGGTTTCCGTATCGGTTTTTCGGTAAATTTCCGGGATTTTGTTCAAACGGGTCGTTTCGCTATCCGGAGAAAAAAACGAGAAACGGGCGAATATCCGTTCCAATTCATTAGAGGCGGTTTGAAAGAGCTTTTCGTGATCACGAACGCTTCCGATAACCAAGCGTATTTCACGGCCTTGAACCATGAATCGATAATCGGAGTACGGGATTCGGGTTCGCAGCGTAAAATACGCGACGATACCCACCAAGATGCACAAAACGAAAATAACAAAGAGCCAATTCCGTTTGGAAAGACGCAGAATATCAACGCCCGAATAGCCATCGCGTTGTTCATCTGAACGGGAGGTGTCGGGCGTTGGAATTTCTTGTGATTTTTTCAAAGGCATCGATGAATGCTAATGTCCCAAGGACCTCGGATCAAAGGCGTCTCTCAACGCGTCTCCAAAGAGGTTGAAGGCTAATATCGCGATAAAAAGGAACAAACCCGGAAGCAACAACCATGGGTAATTACGGAGCGCCACGAGGTCTTGCGCCTGGGACAACATCAGTCCCCAGGAAGATTGGGGCTCTCTAATGCCAAAACCTAAGAAGGATAGCCCCGCTTCTCCGAGAATGTAACCAGGTATACTTAAAGAGGCGGCGACGATAATATAAGTGGCGGTGTTGGGGATGATATGTTTCCAGATGATACGCAGAGAAGGATATCCCATCGCTTTGGCCGCCTCGACGAACTCCTTTTGTTTCAAGGACAACACCATCCCGCGGATAACTCGGGACATTCCGGGCCAACCGATGAAGGAAAGGATGACGACCACCATTAAGTAGGTGGTGGTCGAGGGCAAATCGGGAGGCAAAATCGCGCGTAAAGAAATCAACAAATAGAGCGTCGGAATCGATATAAGGATTTCAGTGAGCCTCATCAAAACTTCATCCGCCCAACCCCCGTAGTATCCGGAAACCCCTCCTAAGAAAAGGCCGATCGTGAAGGTGATCAGGATACCGATTAATCCGACTGAGAGAGAAGTGCGCCCCCCGAATAGGATCCGCGTATAGACGTCCCTCCCGTAGTTGTCTCCGCCAAACAGGTAAAGTACGGCAGGAGAATCGACTCCGAAAAGGTGAAGATTCGCGGGAATAAAACCCAGCAGTTTATATTCCCAAGATTGAACGAACCATTTGATCGGGTATACTTTAAAGTCGTAGTCTTCAAGAACGCTAACAGGGACGGATTCCGATTTGCCGTCATTGTACTTAACCGTTATTTTCTGTAAGGTTTCAACGGTTTTTATCTGTTGCAAGACCCCGATCTGTTGGAGCGTTCTTGCATACCGGGGATTGCTTCGATAGAGATCCAGCGTGTCTTTTTCGACAGACAAGCTAATAATCGGTTCTTTGAAAATGCCTTCTTTTTCGATTCGCACCATATTCCAATCTTTGTTGGTTGTCTTGAAGAGCGTTTCTCCCGTTTCTCCCACACC
>JAAYCF010000023.1 GCA_012744415.1 Thermotogaceae bacterium | reverse complement strand
GTCAGAAGCGTATTACCGCTGATATCCTCGATTGTGGAACTAATCACCGGCGAGTACATCTCATCGTAGGTCCGAACGGGATAGGAGATATGGCTTTCGTTGCCCGCTTTATCGAAAGCGGAAACGGCGAAGTGCAGGAACCGTTGGGAGGAGTATAGTTTTTGATCGTTTGTTGCGCCGATCGATTCCCAATCGTTGCCGTCATTGGAACCGTATAACTTGTAAGAATCGGCCTCCAGCGCTTTTTTCCAGTTTACCAGATACCCGTTCGACATACCTTCAATCGACAACTCTTCAGGTATTTGCGGAGGGGTTAGATCGATGAAAACTTCTTTTTTTATGGCGCGCATATGCTCTTTCGAATCCGACAGTTCCAGCAGCAAGGTATTGGTGCCTTCCGAGAGCAAACTATAGTTGACCTGAAGGCGATCGTCCGTTACTTTTAGCGGTACAGTGGAAATCGTCGCCACTTGGATGATTTCGGTCTTCGGATCCCAATCATCATAGTATTCTAACTCAATCTCAGTGGTTCTGGAACCCAAAAGCGAGGGAATAGCCGTTATGAGCACCGGCGCGTTATCTTCGGAAGCGTCGCAATCAACCGAAACTGTTCCGGAGCGATTTCCCACATCATCATAAGCTTGCGCTTCGATTGCGTAGACTTCGCCAAACTTTGCCGGAAAGGTCCAGGTGCCGAAGGGTTGTTCCTGTTTTTTTGAATCATTCTCAGAAATGACTGTGAAGGCGTACCCGGAGAGATCTTCCGGGTTCTCGTCATAATCGCAGGAGACACGAATTTGTCCCGCTTTCAGAATCGCTTCTATCTGCGGAACCGGGGGCGGCGTCAGATCGATCAGGAAGGCGTGTTCTGCCGGGCTTTCGTCGGCCAACCCGAATTCGTTCACCGCCACGACGGCTAATAGGAATTGGCCTTCTTTCAACAGTTGACTGTCCAGTGTCGCGAGAGCGACGGTGGAAGTGGCTTCGAGAACCGGCTTTCTCTGGAGCGAATAAGGATCGCTTTTCGCGTTTTTTTCTTGAGGTTCAACAAGCCGATAGACCCAGTAGGCATAGGTGAGTTTTTCGACGGGAGTTCGTTCATCTTTGCCGGAAAAGGCGATGGCAACACCCGAAGGACCGAACTTTTGAGTTTTCGTTTCGATTTTCGTTTCCGGTGGGTTAATCCGCCCGCTGACCTGCGAACAACTTGAAAAGAGCGCAATCAGCGCAAGCGTGATAGGCAAAAACAAAAGATAGAAGCGACCCTTTCTCCCCATGTTACTTCCCCCTCGTTGGGTTTCCCCGATCAAAAAAGATAAAAAAAGAACAGAAGCGATAACAGATTATAGAATAAACACCGGATGAAAAACAAATAATCCGTTGCAACGCATTCTTTTCTTTCAATGTAGGCAACTCTTTTTTGACCGTACTAACTTCTCCCTCGGACTTTATTTTCTCATCCAAAATCCCGATCTGGCGTTTGAACCTTCTTTAACTCGGCGTCGGCCACTTCAAGCAAGGAAAGCAACTCCTCCCGTTCCTTCTGTAAAACCGCGTTCGATTCTTCGAGGCGTTTGATCTCACGGTCTCTTTCCTCTATCGAGGCCTGGTAGCGGGGGAGTTTCCCTTCGTCCTCCTTCTCATGGTTTCCCTTCAAGGGGATGACCCCCAACACGCATGGGGTTAGCAGCTTTTCGTTCTCCGGCGAGATCTCTTGCCCAAACCCGTTGGCCGCCAGAAGGGTTTCCAAACGATTTTTCAAGTCGTAAACCTGCCGATATTTTTCCCGTATCTCTTCGTTTTCTGCTTTAAGCGATTCGATGAGTCGGGTTAAGTCAACGAAAACGGATTCTTTCTCTTGGACTTGTGTTTCTTTATCTTTGATACGTTCTTCCAGAATGCTAATCTGCGCTTTGTACGAAAAAATGTCCTTCTGTACCTCTTGGAAAAGATTTTCCTCTTGAGCGAGCTGTATCTTCAGATGTTCAACACGATCGCGATTTTCGAGTTCTTTCTCATTCAGTCTCTCAAAGTCCGATCGCGACTCCTCAAGCGCTTTGTTTGCCTCTTCGAGTTCCTTCTTTAGACGCAGTTCGGCAGTTTCTTGTTGCTCTACCTTTTGCTTTAACTCGCCGAGACATTTACGCTTTCTTTCCGCCGCTTCTTCCGCTTCTCGGATTCGGGTGAATAGCGTGGTTATCTCGGATTTTCCGTTCTCCTGCTGCTGGAGGAGCTGCTCTTTCTGAGCATTCAGATCCCGGATCGTTTGAAGCGCGGCTTCCAATTCTTTCCGTGTATTTTCGCTTTGGGTCCTCGCATCCTCACAAAACAACTCTAATTCACTTTTGATTTGGCTCTCTCTTTCTATTTGTTCGGTAAGCTGCGCGATCTTTTCGATAAAGCCGGTGTGTTCCTCTTTCCTCATCCGTTTTTCGGTTTCCAGTTCTTCAGCTTTTGCGGTTAACGCTTCGACCTGTTTGGTAAAACTGTCGATCGCTTGCCGAAACTCTTCATTTTCCGTGTCCAGCCGTTTTTTTTCAGAAAGCCAAGCGCCCGCTTTTAGCTCATACTCCAGCCTGGCTTCCGTCTCTGTATGATGAAGCGCCTTGACTTGCTCAAGTTCTTTGGACAGTTCCGCGCATTCGGTTTTCGCCATCGAGGTCTCGAGCATAAGTGTTTCCATACGGTTTTCTTGTTCGGTTTTTGAAGCAAGCGCCTCTTTCAGAGCTTTCTCTTTACGAAGGCTCTCTTCGAGCCCGAACGCCAACTGGTCTTCGAACACCTTCATCTTCCGGGTCCATTCTTCTCTTTCCTTCGTATGTTGTTCGCGTAGTGCGCGGTCTTCTTGACGGCAACGGTTAAGGGTTTCTTCTTTCTCCGTCAGCAAAGCTTCCAGGCGGTGTTGTTCGATCTCCGATTCGATGGCGCGGCTTTTCTCGTTACCGATTTCGGTTTCCAACTGCTCGAAGGACCGGGTGTAAGCGGCGATCTCTTCGTCAAAACGCCCCTTTTCTCTGAGGGATTGTTGCGCCAAATCTCTCAGCCGATCTTCCAAGTCCCGCTTGACTTCATTCCATTCGATCCGTTCCTTCATTTGACTTTCTTCTAGCGCCGTGATCTCTTGCGCTTTCTCCTGGAAAAACGCGGAAAACTTCGATTCGGTTTCGGTTTTTTCCTTTTCGAGGTTATCCAGTTGGAGCTGAATGCGTTGATTTTCGTTCTCCAACAACCTCATGCGATCGGATTGCTCTTTTTCGCGCGCTTCCGCTTCCGAAAGAAGCGCGTTCACCCGCTGCGTTTCTTGGTTTTGAGTCTGTTCGTTTTCTACCAGGCGCCGTGTTCGCTCTTCCAAGAGCGAGAGGCTCTCGGCCTGCTCCGAGGACAATCGCGCTAAACGTTCGACCTCATGACGAAAATTCTCTTCGGAAACAGATTTTTCCTTTAACGACTGCTCCGAAGAAGTTAAAGAGGCTTGGGCCTCCTCGAGAGCGGCGGAAACCGTCCGCCACTGATCTTCGAAACGATCCCGCGATGCCGTGATTTCCCGGATCTTGTCGCGGTTTTCCGAGATGGTGTCTAAGTATTCGTGGTTCTGCATCAAGTAGGTGAAGAAAACGTGCGCGGGGTTCTTCTCCGGCGCGGTATAGTAGGGATTCTTGATGAATTCTTCTTGAACGGCGATGTAGGGATGCGCGGTTAAAATCTGCATCAGGGATACCGCCTCTATGATCGAAGACTGATAGAGGAACAGAATCCGATTATTGCCCGAGAGGAACATGTTCAAAGCGTTCATAAATGTTTTGAAAGAGGAGAGGGAATAAAGCTTTAGGAGGATATGGGTTACTTCCAAACAAAAGGATAACCCGTTAAATCCCTCGGATTCCGCTCGTTTATCTTCTCGCTGCAATATTCGAAGAATCGATTCGAAATTAAGGTTCCCCTCTCTCAAATAAACGGATTCGGCAGTCCATGCTTTTATCTGCTGGTCTTTGTATCGTATTTCCGAAGAAGTTGAAAGCGCCGAGAAAAAATCGTCTATCCAGCGCGTGGTTTCGTCGCTGGTGATATAGAGCACCTTGAGCTCTTGTTCCAGACACTCGGAAAAAAATGGTATCATCGCGCGCTTCTGGTGTTCCCGGTCTTGATAGAAAAGCGCGAGGTGTTTTTCGGTAGCCATCCCAGTCCCCCCCATCCATATTTCTCACAAAACACCTAAAAAAGACGAAAGCTTATTGCCCCGCGCTTTCGTCCAGAAATTGTTATGCCTTATCTCCTTTTGAAACGGCGATGATCAATGGATCAAGCTCGAGAAATATTCGTTTTCCGGATCCAGCGCCAATCCCTTTTCAGCCCATATTCTGACGTTTTCGGGCTGATTCAACTTTTCATAGACCATCGTGATGCCCATCAGCGCTTCTATATTTTCGGAATCTACGGATAAGGCTTTTTCGAAGGCGGATAAAGCGAGATCGATCTTGCCCATGGGATTATGCAGATTCATCCACCCCTGGCTGATCAACCCCAAAAGATCGTTGGGATCCAGCGATAGCGCCGTATCGATTTCCTTCTGCGCTTCCATTGCCATCCGGATCTGTTGAAGCGGAGCGGCTTTTTCGATCAGCATCATCGTCACATAAGCGTTCATCGCGTGCAGTTTCGCGTTTCCGGGGTCTTGAGGCAATAACGCTTTCACTTCCGTTGCGATTTCCTGATAGTTTTCGGGAGAAAGTCCCGGTTGAATTTGTCTGTAAAGCTCCGACACGCGGTCAACGAGAATTTCCTCGTCCGGTTCCTGCGACGCGCCCAAAGCTTCTCCTTCCGTCCCGAGTAAGGGAGATTCGAGTTCAGGCTGTTCGAGTACTGTCATTTCCGGGCTCACCGAAAAATAGCCGATCATCTCTTGAACCATCGGCATCAGCTTGGGAAGAGCCTCCATCACTTGCTCGAAAAAGGATTTCTTATTCGATACGGGGATGATTCGAACGCCCTTTTGATCAACGACGACGATGGCGTAAGGCAAAAAATTCAAGTTACCGCTCGTGCCGCTTCCCCAAGTTTCTCCATCCGGGCCTCCGGAAAATGCGCCGAACGAAAAGTCTGCGGAAAAGACGGGAATAATGACGATGTCTCCTACCACTTTGGGCTCCCCAACTACGTGATCGCCGGTAAATCCGCTTAACGCTTCACCTAATGCATCCACCGAAACCGTTGCGAAAAGGACGCTCGCGGACAAAAGAAACAACAGTGTGAAAACCAGACCCGTGATTGGTTTTTTCATGATTTTCTCCCCTTTCTGAGGTACTTGTAAAGCATATAACACCCGATTGCCAGCAACAATATAGGAAGCATAAAAGAAAACGGTGGAATTTTGTATAACGAGACCATGAGAAAGACCAGACACACGACGGAGAGAATGGATACGGGAATGAGCAAGGCCTTATCGCGATTCCCGAACCAATAGAATTGGAAGAGCCCCACCGCCGGTGATAGTATGTAAATCGGCCAGATATACTCGCTCAACCCGTCTCCGAAAAAATGCTCCAGCAAGACCAATATGCCGATGACAGTCAAAATGCCACCCGGAACAAGAATCCCGGGTTCTTTCTTCTCGGCGAAGTATTGCACTTCGAAGAATAGACCGATAAGCAACGGTATCGCAGCGCCCAAGAAACTCCAGTCGATCGAAAAAGACGTAAGGGATGATAACAACCCAAGAACGCCCACTAAGATAAAGAAAACGGCCACGATGATCGTAAACACTTTTTTCATTCGCTTCTCACCCTCGCCAATACGCTGTGCTTTTATGTTTTTTAATTATATCACAAATAATATTGTTTCAACTCCCGCTTCCGCCGCTCGGAAAACTTCTTCGATGGTTGAGGAAACCCCTTCATCAGAGAACAAGGAAAGCACTAAAACCCGCTGTCGGGATCTTTAGCTTGAAAGATAGGACCCTGGGTTTTGGCAAAGTTTTGCTTCGTGGTATAATTTTGCATTCTAAGCTCTCTCCGGAGAGGGTGGCGTGTATGAGGCGAACCGGCAAAAAAGGGCCCGGTCGGTTTTTCCAGATCATGGAACTCATC
>JAAYCF010000249.1 GCA_012744415.1 Thermotogaceae bacterium | reverse complement strand
TTGATGCGCAATGACTTTTTCGTAAAAGACGGAGATAGGGAATACGCTTTTGACCAGTATCGGGATTTTCTTCAAAAGGTGGACCATCTGCCGATCGGAGATATTTTCGGTCCCGAAGTGAACCTTGTTGATCGTAACGTCACACCTCGGGAAACGGTATTGACCCTCGAAATCAATGATCCGGGGATCGTGGAAGAGGTGAGCGAATTCGGAGTCCGATATCCTATCCAAGAAAAACGGGTTTCCTTGCCCATCGCCTTCGATATCTGGGAGCGTCCCTCTTCGACGCTTGAAGTGGAAGCGGTCGACTCTTTTGGCAACGTGAATCAGACTACTTTTCCGCTAACCTTTGAAGGCTTTCGCTTCTTTTTGAAAGAAGAGCACCCCCCCCTACCGAAAAATGCTCTGGTTTCTCTCTCAGCGATCGCGGACAATCAATTCGTGGTCCTGTGGCAGGGGGAGAAGGTGTCAGTTCCGAAAGATAAAGTGACCCAAACGCCGTATGCGCCGGAAATTACGATACAGATAACGGATGAGATGCTTTTGATGAACCAGACAGAAGCCGCGCAGCTCAACGCGAAAATCACGATCACGGACATTTTGGGGGTTAAGAACGGGCGGGTCGGAGCGTGGCAAGAGATCCGCTTCCGTGAACCGGTGAGACGATACGAACTTGATCAAATCATTCCGCTTGCGCTTGGAACCAATACGATCACGGTGGTCGCCACCAATATCGAAGATATCTCCCAAGAGAGTAGCCTGACCGTTATTCGTGTCGAAAGAGAACCGCCGCAAATCGTGGTTTCACCTGTTCCGGCAAAAATATACGAAGAGCAATTTCCGCTCGGTATTCGCGTGTCCGACAACTATCTTGTAGCTTCCGTTTCGGTGAACGGCCGCGAAGAGTCCGTGATGAAAAGCCACCAGGATTTGACGATCGCCGTTCCTGTTGCGATCGGGGAGAATCGCGTGGTGGTGGAGGCTGTGGATGCCTTCAAGAATGCCGCCCGCGCCCTTATCCAGTTCACCGGAGTTCGGACGATGTATGCGAAAAACGACGGAACCAAGGTGACCGATGAGCAGGGAAACCTGATCCACATTTTGATGAAAGGCGATCCCGTTACCGTTTTCAGCCATACGCCTCCTCAGACGAGGGTGGAATTGAGCGAGGGTTTTCGTGGAATCGTGGCTTCTAATGACCTTCAATCGGAGATTGTGGACCTTCTGCCCCCTGGCTTTTGGGAGGTCCAAGCGAAATTGGAGGGGGATTCCATTCTCATCACCGGGTTCGTTTATGACGATAAAGCGGTATCTTCTTTGATCGTAGCGGGCCAACAGATACGGTCGCTCACGCCCGTGAACGTCTCGATTCCAAAGACTGGCGCGAAGAGGGTTTACGCGTTTTCCGCTGTTCTAAAGACAATCTCTGCCGGCGCGCATCCGGATGAGATAAAGCCTATCGACTTGGCCGTCTATGATACGGTGGGCTTTTTCAGCACGTTAATCGTTGTTCCAAAAGTATATCCGTAAGTCAATGGAGGGGAGTCTCGTGGAGTGGATCGTCCCTGTCGTTTCGACGCTTGTTGGTCTCATTATCGGAAGTTTTTTGAATGTTGTGATCTTTCGTTTCAGCCAGAAGTCAATGACCGTTTTCAAACCGGCCAGATCGATCTGTATGAGCTGTAAAAAGCCGATTCCGTGGTACGACAATATTCCGATCCTCAGTTTTGCCTTACTCAAAGGCCGGTGTCGTTACTGCCAGGCGAGACTGTCGTGGCGGTATCCTTTTGTCGAAGCGCTGACGGCGGCGTGTTTCCTCATAAACAGCCTGGCCTTCTCATTCACCGGAGGAAGTGAACTTCTTCTCAAGGAAGTGGCCTTCTTCCCCCCGTTCCCGCTCATGCTCATCGGGGCGGATGTGCTGGTCGCCGCGTTGATTGTCGTGTTCTTCACCGATCTGGACACCATGCTGATTTCGGACGCCACCACCGCTTTCGTCATCGCGGGCTGTGCGCTCCTATATCTCGATCAAGGATTACGGATCGATCGCGGTATCTTTATCGTCAACCTCATCACCGCTTTCATCGCTTTTTCTCTGGTCTATATCCTCCGCATGCTCTTTAAAATATTCGCGAAAAAAGACGCGATGGGAATGGTCGATATCGTGTTGATCAGCGCGCTCGCTTTGGCCCTCGGTCCGATGAAGATCAATCTGGCGGTTTTTCTATCATGTTTCGTCGGCATCATCGCCGCGATTTTCTTCCAGAAAAAGATGCAGGATAAAATCCCGTTCGGTCCCTTTATCGCGGTGGGAGGATACATTGCTTTCATCGTCGGTGACGCTTTTTTGGATCTGATCGGTTTTATGCCGTACTTTTAGTATCTGCGATATGATTTTGTACGGGTATTCCATACGCCGGTTCCTCCCCCTATGAGGGGTAAAGGGGCGCAAGAACGATTATTATGGATAAATGGAGGGAACCTATGAAAAAAATGATCTGGTTGACCGTTTTCACCTGTTTGTGTTTCTCTAACCTATTAGCCGTTACTGATCCAAAGGAAACGGCGAAGTCTTATCTGCAATCCTTCTTCGAGGGGGATTTCGAAGCGATGGTCGCCGTTCAGGATGAAACGATGCGGCAACTGTTCGGAAAACAGGCGATCGAACAATCTTTTCAAGCCTTCAAAGTGAATTTCGGCGCGTTCGAAGCGGTACTCGACATCAAAGAATCCGAAACGCAGGGATATTTCATTTACCTGTTTTATACAAAGATGCAAAAGGCCTACTTGCAGATCACCGTTTCCGTCGACACGCAAAATC
>JAAYCF010000248.1 GCA_012744415.1 Thermotogaceae bacterium | reverse complement strand
TAGGTTCCTTTGCCTTTGATGAGGCCGTAGAATCCTACCGGCGTCAAAGCGTACTTCTGTGCGAAGAAGGCGTAGACGGATTTCTCCTTGAGACGTTTTCGGATATCAAAGAACTCAAAGCCGCCATTATGGCGGTTAGAGAGGTTACCAGCGATTTACCGTTGATCGTCAACATGACCTTCGAAGCCGACGGTCGAAGCATCACCGGCACTTCCGTGGAGAACTATGCGGTTTCGATACAAGACCTCGACGTCGATGTGATTGGGATGAACTGCACTTTAACGCCGGTTCAGAGTGTCCCGGTTTTCGAACGCCTGGCCCGTGTTTGCCAAAAACCGCTCTGTATCCAACCGAATGCCGGAAACCCTGTATTTGACGGATATCATCTCTCTTACGATTTAAGCCCGGAATCTTTCGCTTTTTTTGCCGAAGATTTCATCGAGCTGGGCGCATCGATTATCGGGGGATGCTGCGGCACGGGGCCCGAGCATATCCGGCTGATGCGTCGCGCGCTGGATCATTCCCGAGGCCGTCTCACTGCCGATAAAGAACGGACCCCTTATTTGAGCTCCAGAACGGTCCTGACGCCCATCCGACCGTTCCTGTCGATCGGAGAGCGCATCAATCCCGCTTCAAAAAAAAGCTTTCAGGAACAAATAACGCAAAAAAATTGGAGCCATCTTCTGTCGGAAGCCCAGCGCCAGGCGGAAGAAGGAGCCGGCGCGCTCGACTTGAACTTGGGGATCGAGAAAACACTGGACGACACCGTTTTTTCGCAGGTCGTATGCGAACTGGATAAACGTTCTTCCATCCCCGTCTCTTTCGATATCCAAACGGGAAAATTCCTTGAAACCGCTTTAAGGGAGTACCCCGGCAGACCCTTGATCAATTCGGCAAAGGTAACTTCCAAAAGCCTTGAGAGCAAAATCTCCCTCTTAAAAAAATACGGTGGAATGGTGATTTTGCTGGCAATGGGAAAAGAGATTCCGGAAACCGTAGAGGAGCGCGTCGGTATTGCTCTGGAAGGAATCCGGATACTGGAAGAAAACGGTATTTCGAAAGAGCGTATCTTGGTGGATCCGCTGGTTCTGTCAATGGCTTCCGGAAAGGATCCGACAGTGAGCTTAAACATTATCGCAGCGCTGAGCCAAAAGGGAGTCGCAACCTCGATCGGCCTCTCAAACCTCAGTTACGGTTTACCTAACCGTTCGGGCATGAACGGCGCCTTTTTGGCTCAAGCCATTGAAAAGGGGCTCACAGCCGCGATTCTGAATCCTGGTGACGAAGTGATCAAGAAGATACTGCCGGGCGCCCTGTCCCTTGCGGGGGTGGAGGAACATGGCAATCAAGGGCCAGAGATCGCCGATCCGATCTTGGCAGCGATGTTATCCGGAAATCGTGAGGCTCTGAAAACTTTGGTGAACGAATTGCTGCGAGAGCACCCTCCCCTGACCGTTAGCCAGCAGTATTTGGGAAAAAGCATGGAGGGATTGGGCCAACTCTATGCCAGGAACGAAATCTATTTGCCCCAGTTGCTCCTCGCCTCGGACACCGTGCGTGAAATCTTCGACTTCGTAAATCAAAGACTTGATCCCTTACGGATATATAAAGGGAAAGTCCTCTTGGCCACTGTTGAAGGAGATGTCCACGATATCGGGAAAAACATCGTCGGGACGGTCTTAAAAAGTGGCGGTTTTGAGATTATCGACTTGGGGAAGGATGTTTCCGCTGTTCAGATTGTGGCAAAAGCAAAGGAAGTAAACCCGGATATTGTCGGGTTGTCGGCGATGATGACAACCACCATCGGCGAAATAGAAACCGTCATTCGCGCTCTACATGAAAGCGGTATCGATAAACCTGTCATCGCCGGAGGCGCTT
>JAAYCF010000247.1 GCA_012744415.1 Thermotogaceae bacterium | reverse complement strand
TTCCGGGACCTGGAGTCACCCGGACGGGCTCTTTGAGCGACTATCTTCCGGCATTAAAAGGGTCCTCCGCTGACACACCAGTCTACTATCTGGAGGGAAAAGAAAGCGGCGGAACCGTTTTACTGGTCGGCGGAGCGCATCCGAACGAACCCGCGGGTTTCATTGCGCCTTTGCTCGTCGTCGAAAGAGGGACGGTGCAAAAGGGGAGAGTAATCGTGATCCCTTATTCCAACGGGAGCGCGATCAGCCACACGGAACCTTTAGAAGGGTCGCCTGCTTCGTTTTCTTTGAAAAATAAATCCGGAGAAACCCGTACGTTTCGTGTTGGATCGCGATTATCCAACCCTCTCGACCAGTGGCCCGATCCTAAATTGTTTGTCAATGAAAAGGGGCAAGTGTTAAGCGGGTCAGAGATGAGAAACCTCAATCGCGCTTTCCCGGGAAAAGAAAACGGGTCGATCACCGAACAGATAGCCTATGCGATTATGGAGATCATTCGAAAGGAAAAAGCGGATATATCGATTGATTTCCACGAAGCTTCTCCGGAATATACGACTGTCAACGCGATCGTCGCCCATGAGAAAAGTATCGAATTGGCGGCGGAAGTTGTGATGTATATGGAATTTGAGAATATTCCGATCACGTTGGAGCAGTCTCCAAAAAACCTGAACGGATTAAGCCATCGTGAGTGGGGAGATTACTCTGATACCCTCCCCTTCTTGTTCGAAGCCGCTAACCCCTTTATGGGACGGTTACGCGGAAGAACTGATGAAAATTTGATTTTAGAAGGTAAAGATCCCTATTATCTGGCAGCCGCGAAAGCGAAAAGACTAAATGTCCCTTACGATGAAAAAGGGTTACCGCTTTCTTATCGCGTGGCCAGACATGTCACCGCTTTCCGTTACGTTCTGGATACGTACAACTCCTATCACGAAGACAACGCGATCATCGTGACAGGGTTGCCTGATTTTAACGAATTAGCCTATCAGAACGTCGGAGATTTTTTAAACTAGACCGGAAAAACGGTTATTATCGGAGAAGAGCATGCCCATCGGAAAGATCGACCCATTTGTCTTCAAGTTGATCGAAGTTTTAGCCGATCCTTACGCCATCTTTGGGGCGGATGGAAAGATCATCAGGCAAAATGACGCCTTTAGCCGATGGGTTTGGCCTTTGCGGGCGCAACCGGAGTCGAATGGTTCGTTCTACGATTTGTTTTCGCCGAGTAAGAAGAACACTTTAGAAGCGGCGATCGGAACGATCATTCGATTCGGGAGCCCGATCGTTTTTCGAACCTCCGAGATCGAACCGACGTTAAAACAATTTCGAGCAGTTTTCATCCCGTACGCTGAGGAGTCCCCATCTGAACCTTTAATCCTCGCGGTTTTCCGTTTTGACGAAAACTTTCCTTCTCCCTGTCTCACAGAGCTTGTTATCGCCAGACATAAAGCGGAGAGCGCTGGACAAGCCAAGAGTAGGTTCCTCGCGAACATGAGCCACGAAATCCATACCCCTCTCAACGGCATACTGGGAACGCTTCAAATCATCGAAGAGACTCCCTTGAGCCCTACCCAATTCGAGTACGTAAGAGATATGAAACGGTCGGCCGAATACTTGCTCGATATGCTTGACAGAGTCTTGGCGTTATCAAAACTTGAACGCGGTGAGGGTGTCCTGCAAGAAGTGGACTTCTCGTTGTCCGATTTATGTCAGGAAATTGCTGAAACCTATCGGGCGCGTATCAACAAAAAAAACCTTGGGTGGTCAACAGAATTTGATGAAGCTTTACGCCCCCGTTTGCGCGCAGATGCGACGGCGCTCAAAAGGATCATGGGATATCTTTTAGACAACGCGATCAAGTATACGAACGCCGGTTCCATTCAAGTATCTTGCCGTCTGCTGTTCAATAATCCCGAGATCGGGGAACAAATCGTTTTATTCACGATCACCGATACGGGTGTCGGTATCCCCGAAGAAGCGTTAAGCGAGGTATTTACGAGTTTTTCTCGAGGAGACAACGTCTCCGGTAAAGAAAACGGCGGCATTGGGTTGGGATTGACTATCTCGAAATACCTCATCGAGAAGTTAAAGGGAAAGATATGGCTGCTCAGCGATGAAGAGATGGGCACTTCCGTTTCGTTTGCCTTGCCTTTACGATATGCGGTTTCTGATGACATCCTTTCGAGGGACGAGAAAGGCGGCGGGGACTCTTCTAACCGGTCCGACGGTGAGAAAACCCTTCTGATCGCAGAAGATGAGCCGATCAACCGAAAACTGCTGCAACTGATACTAATGCAAAAAAATTATACTGTCTTCTCGGCCGCAAACGGGATCGAAGCGCTTGCTGTTTGGGAAACCAATCCCGTCGACTGTATTTTGATGGATCTACAAATGCCCGATATGGATGGATTGGAGGCGACATGTCGGATTCGCGAAAAAGAAAAAAACCTGACTCGCCGAACGCTTATCATCGGTTTAACAGGTTACGGAAAGAAAGAGGATGTGGATCGCTGTTACGCCGCCGGAATGGATGCCTACCTGCAAAAACCGATTGATAGAGAAGTCCTATTGAATCTAATTACCGGAAAAAACAACGAGGTACGCGAAGTGGTCCCTTAATATAGAAACAACCAATAGACGAAAAGTTGAACCGCGGTTAACGGGATCCCGACCTTCGAAAAATCCCAGAATGTGATGATCTCCCCTTTTTTCTCCGCGTTTTGAAGTATGATAATATTGCTTGCCGCCCCTAAAATCATCAAATTGCCCGCGATCGTGCTTCCTGCGGCCAAGGCCGTCAAAGCTTTCGCTTCTGCGTTGATATGAAGCAGGAGCGGTAAATACAAAGAAACGAATGGGACATTGGAGATAAACTGGCTAGTTCCGGTGCTGAGGAACAGAATCGTCGGGATCGACCCGACGTTAAAATGCCGAACCATCTCCTGAAAAACGCCCGTATTCCATACGCTTTGCATCAGAATAAAAAGGGAAGGGAAAAAGACGAGCGTACGCCAATCGATATGACGCAGGACCTGCCAGCGCTTTGGGCTGAAGATAATGATTGGCAAACAGGCCAGAAGCGCGATATAGGTCAATCGAAACTGGTCGCCGAATCCTAAGATGACCGTAAAAACCTTAAAGATGATCAAAATGAAGGTGAGATAAAAAGATATCGCGGACAGTTTCGCCAGAGGCTTGTCCTTGATCTCTTCTGAAACGCTTTCCATCTGTAACTGCTGCAGGCTCTTGCGATAATACAACTTGACGAACACGAAAACGGCGAAGAGGTTGAGCAAAGTCGGAATCGTCAGATAACGAAAGAATGTCACGAAGGGATTCTGAATTCCGCCATTCAAAGCGACTAAAAGATTTTGCGGGTTTCCAATCGGGCTGAATACGCTGCCGGTGGTAACCGCAAAGGCCATAGCGAGTAAAAGAGGTTTTGGCGAGAAGCCCAGTTTTCTACCCAGGATAATGAGCATCGGGGTCGCGACGATGACCATAGTATCGTTAATAAAAAAAGGGGAGAGCAAACCGGTAGAGAAAATAATATAAAACAAAAGTTGATCGAAGTTTTTTGCCCTCCGGAAGAACCTGAAGGAAAAATGATTCATGAAACCGCTGGCTCCAAAGGCCTCGCCGACGATAAACATACCAAAAAGGAAAAGGATTACGTCAAAATTGACCGCCCTAACGGCTTCCGCGGGTGTAATTTGGCCCGTTAGCAAAACCGTCACCGCGCCGATAAACATCACTTTCCAAGGTTTAACGCGTACCCGTCCGATACGCCGTACGGCTATGAGAATGTAGACAAAAAGCAATACGAAAAGCGGAAAGTAAATCTTCGAAAAAAACAAGAAAACCATCTCTGACACCCTCTTCTAGGATATGCCGGCAATACAGCGCCTATTCTATCACAAACAGGCGAGGTAATAGGGAAACGGACGATACTTCTTTCACCTGTTGAATATGTTATAATCTGTGCGGAACCTCGCGACGGTACAAGGGGTAGGAGATGAGAATCGGCTATATCGGCTCTTTGAAAACGAAATTCGTGAAAGAAGGGATCGAACAGTATCGAAAATGGTTGACCCCTTACGGCAAGTATGAGCTGATCGGTCTTCCGTCCGGTGGCGACCGTAATCGATTGCCGAAGAAAACGATACTGGAAAACGAGGCAAGATCTGTTTCGCGGTTTGTCCGGGACGAAGAGACGCTGATCTTGTTGCGTCCTGACGGCCTCCAGATGAATACGGAGCAATTCGCGGACTTTGTGGATCGACGGATACTTGAACCCAAACCCATCGTTTTTCTGGTAGGCGGGTATATGGGCTTCGGGGAAGCGGTTTTAGGGCGCGAAGATTTTTCCGTCTCTTTTTCCTTATTAACCTTTACGCACGAAATCGCCTTATTGTTGTTGTTTGAGCAATTGTATCGCATCGCGCGCATTCTTCGAGGGGAAAAGTATCACTACTAATGAATAAGGCAGGTGTTTTTTTTCGTGGAACCGGAACCTCTGAGTTATAGCTCTATGATTTTAGAAATTGCATTTTTGTTCGTTTTGCTTGGGTTTTCCGCCTTCTTTTCGGGTTCAGAAACCGCATTAACTTCGATGAGCAAACTAAAGCTCAAGAGTATGTTAGACCAAACCGACAGTCAAGAGAAGAAAAAAGTGATCCATACCGCTCTTCACAAGCCGAATCAATTGCTTACGACCATTCTGATCCTCAACAATTTCGTCAACATTCTCGCTTCGTCGCTTTCAACGTTAATTGTCCTTCGCTGGCTACCGCAAGGGAATGCGGGTACGGCAGCCGCGATTTCGACGGGCGTGATGACATTTTTCATCTTAATCTTCGGGGAAATCACACCGAAGATCTATTCGACACAGCAAGCAGAAAAAAGCTTTCACCGAAGCGTTTCGATCATTTCTTTCGCCAGTTACCTGCTATCGCCGCTTATTTTTCTGTTAGTCTCGATCAGCAATTTTTTCATACGTATCCTTGGCGGTAAGAAAGTACAAGAACCCCCGTTCATTACGGAAGACGACATTCTCTCGGTCATGAGTGTCGGCGAGGAAGAAGGGGCCATTGAGCCGGAAGAAAGAAAAATGTTAACCGGCGCGCTCGAAATGAAAGAAACGACTGTCAGAGAGATCATGGTACCTCGCGTTGATATGGTTGTTCTTGAAGAGAACAAATCCCTCCAAGAAGCGATAAAAACGGTTCAGGAAGAAGGGTTCTCGCGTTTTCCCGTATTCCGTGACAACGTGGACAATATCGTGGGGGTCATCTACGCGAAAGATATTCTCAAAACCCTTCATGAAAGGGGTCAAGAGATCTTGTCGAAGATGAAGGTCAAAGAGATTATGCACCCGCCGTTTTTCATTCCGGAAACGAAAAAAATCAACGCTTTACTCCAGGATTTCAAACTGAATTTGGTTCACTTGGCCGTGATCGTTGATGAATACGGAGGAACCGAAGGCCTGGTTACGATAGAGGATATTATCGAACAGGTCATGGGTGAGATCATGGATGAATTTGACGAGGGAGAGAATACGGGAGTTAAAAGAATATCTGATTTTGAGTATATTATCGACTCGAAGGTGCCGATCAACGACATCGAAAGAGAACTGGACATAGACTTTCCCGACACAGAATTCGAAACGCTGGGAGGATATCTCCTGGAGAGATTTGAAAGAGTGCCGAAGGTCGGAGAAGAAATGCAGGTAAATGGTTTCCATTTCAAAATTTTGGCAGCGAGCAGAAGCAAAATCGAAAAGGTAAGGTTTACGATAATTAAAAAAGAGCTCCCTTCCCGTCCGGAAGAGTACTTTCGAAAGGGGTAAAGAGGATCGTCTATGGAAAAACGGATCGTTACTGACGAAATGCTTATCAAGAAAGCCATTCAAGCCATGAAAAGGAGCTATTCGCCCTACTCGCAATTTGCTGTAGGCGCCGCTTTGCTGTCCAAATCCGGAAAGATTTATACAGGCACCAACGTCGAGAATTCTTCCTTTGGCCTCACGATTTGCGCCGAACGATCCGCTATTGTCAGTGCAGTAAGCGGAGGAGACAGAACCTTTGATTGCTTGGTCGTGGCGACCAACACCGAGACGCCTTCTTCTCCGTGTGGCGCTTGCCGCCAAGTTTTGGTTGAGTTCGGAGATTTTCGGGTCATTTTGGTAAACCCGCGGGGAGCGCGCGTGGACACGAGTGTTAGCGAATTAATGCCCTATTCCTTTTTGTTGAATCAGTCGAAATGAAGGGCTAGTCCGCCTCGGCCGCTTGTTTTGAGAGTCCTGCAAGAATCGATTCCAAACGCGCCTGATCCGCTTCGCCAAAGACATAGATTGTGAATCGACCGATCTCTTTCCGTGCGATTTCGTAATCCGAAGGAATCGTGTTCAGAAGGGTTTCGGGTATTCTCGGAGGATTGCGATCGTCTTTGGACCGGAATAACAACACAGCGACCTGAGAATCCTCGTCTTCCAGTTCTATATTGACCATGAGAACAGAGTACTCCGGGTATTCTTGCGCTTCCATTTTTCCGAGGGAGTAGTACCGGACAAGGTGCGTGATGAACCGTTCAAAATCGTAGTAAAGAATACTTTGGGTAGAAAGATCGCTTGATCTATCTTCTTTTGTGTCCCCTTCGTCCGACTCGCTCCCGTAGTTGTTGCCTTCAGCGTTTTCTTGCCGATAAGGCAGGCTTCGGTAGAAGTCCATTTCCTCCGAAAATAATCCTTGTTCGTAAGGGAAGAGGTGCTCATAGAGCATGATCGAAAGAGAATCCGCTTTTTCGTATTCGATTTTGATGAATTGGTAACTTTCTCGTAGCAGGATCACACGGTATTGGCTCCCGTCCGGTAAGTTTATCAGGACAAAAGAAGCCGGCAAACCCGTGTAAAGCACTTCTGAAACGCTGAATGTGATCGGGCTGCCTTTTAGCCGATCGACGAGAAGGTCTTCGAGGTCTTTCAAAGGGACATCCACTTTTATCTTCGTCCCGTTTTGAACGATGTACCCTTCTTTTTCGAAACGAAACCATGTCACTTCGAAGGGCATTTTCAACGTCACGATCTTCTGATCGGCGCAACGCAAGACGTACTCATACCGAAACCTGCTTTTAGAGCCGCTTTCCATAAAAATTCGCGTGCCTTGTACACTTTGGGACTCGTAAGCTTTTAAAAGACCCGCTATGTACTCATGGGTTATCCCCGAAGCGTCGGGAGAGATCGCCCCGGAGATCTGCAACCCCAAAAGGGAACCGGATATCGCCAGAAGACTAAAAAAAACGATAAAAAAAAGGAAAGGTTTACCCTTTCCTTCGCGGTATACCTGAGGGTGTATGCTCTTTTGAGGATTAGTCTCCATCATTTACGATATATAAAATTCTTTCAGGATCGACGTATTCTTGGGGAGTCGTGTGCGTCCTGTCTTTTCGTGGGGTTCCAGAAATTGTCATCGAAGCGTCGGAAGTGGGAGAGATCGAGTGGATCGAAGTACTCAAGATTTTTTCGAATCGCTGGTTGATGATCCGGGATTCGATAAAGGCGGTCATTCCGAAAAAACACAAGAATGCTACGGCGACGGATCCAACCAGTTGGTAGGGGAGCAACTTTTTTTGCCGTATTTTTTTAACCAGCTTCTGCTTGCCGTGAACGCTTGGTGCGAAAGAAATCCGCGCTTTCTGCATTTGAATGAAGGTTTTGTAGGTTGAAAACGCCTTCTGACACTGCGGACAACCTTCTAAATGCGCTTTGAGCTCCTTTATCTCTTCGAAGGTCAACTCCTTATCAAGATACCGATCCATATATTCTTCCCGAATGATCTTACAATTCATTCTTCCCCTCCCTGATTCTCTTCTTCCTGCAATCCGTAGTAGGTCGTCAATAACTTTTTTAACCGTTTACGAGCGTAATGTATCCTGCTTTTTACGGTGCCGAGAGGTTTTCCAACGATATGCGCGATCTCTTCGTACTCCAAATCCTGCACATCTCGTAAACGGATCAACTCTTGGTCTTCCACCGATAACCGATTGAGGATGGATTCCATATCTTCCGAATCGAATTGCTTCTCCACGCTAATCTCTACGTTATGATCCGCTACCGGCTCCAAAGCGCCGGATTCTTCGGACTCGAAATCGGTCATCGTCTCAGAACGTTTCGAATACCTTTTCAATTGATCCTTGCAAACGTTTACCGCTATCCGGTAGAGCCACGTGGAAAAGGAGGAATCTCCTTTGAACTGTTTGATGCTTTTATAGACCCTCAAGAACACTTCTTGAATTACATCATCAACGTCGTCCACATTCAAATAGGACTTCGCAATGGAGCCTATCAAACCGGCGTACTCATCGTAAAGCTTTTCATAAGCCCACGTTTTTTTCTCTCTTAGAGCGGAAACCAAAACAGCATCGCCGCTTCTTTCTGTTTCCGGCGGTTCTTTACCCCGTTTTTTTCGGGAAAGCAACCTTGAACCCCCTCGTAAATAAGACTGAAAAATATAGAAAAAGTTCAAAAAAAGATGATTAAATAGACCCTTATAACCCCTCGCATGGAGTATAGCATATTTTGAAAGATTCACGCAACAGAAATAAAAAAAATACCCGACCAAGTCGGGTATTTGGTGCCGAGAGAGGGACTCGAACCCTCATGAGGGATCAACCTCGCCGGTTTTTGAGACCGGTGCGTCTGCCGGTTCCGCCATCTCGGCGTCGTGGTGGAGCCGATGGGATTCGAACCCACGGCCTCTACCTTGCGAAGGTAGCGCTCTCCCAATTGAGCTACGGCCCCGACGAACGAAAAAAGCGATCGTATTATAGCACACTAAAGGGGGCAGGTCAACCGTCATTGAAGAACACCCTCGCTTTCTATTTCAGCGAAAAAATGGTATAATTTTGTGAAGTGCCGTAAAACGTGGTAATAGACTGCTACCGACGCAAAGAGGGAAAAATTGGATCAGCAGAATCGAAAGCTAAAGATCATTCATACCCTACTTAATTTAGACATCGTCCATTCCGACGAAGGCGTTAATCTGTTGGCCGAAGAAATCGGGGCTTTGCTGGATGTTCAGGAATGTTCTATCTTCGTATACGAAAAAGAAAAGTTAGCCTTCCGGTTGATCGGCACTTCGATCCTGGATCGACGCTTTGTGAAGCAATTCAAGATCAAAGAATTTCAGATTCCTTCTGTCCAGGATCTAAAACGCGGGTCTTCCGTCTTCTTGGAAAAAAAAGCGCTCGAAGACGAGAATCGCAAATTCGAGTCTGAAAACCTACTGATTTGTCCGATCTTGGATGACGGTCTATTGGACAGCCTGATCTTTTTAGGCGACGATTCTCCGGAAAAACTCCAGGCGATGGATACGAAGCATTTCGATTTTTTTCGCATCCTGGGGAAGATCATTCGTTTATCCATCGAAAACCGTTTGCTCTACGAAAACGTTGGAAAATTGCTGGGTTTAACGCGATTAAGCGATGTCGTGACCCGCACCGACGTCATTTCCGACCTTTATGAGCGGTCGCTCAAGATGACCTGTGACATATTAAGCGTGGAAAACGGCTCTATCTGGTTGTCCAATGCCGAAGGAGACCTCGAGGTCGGGTATTGGTATGGATTGAGCGAGAATCAATTGTTGAAGCGGACGATTTCAGTCGGCCACGGTATGGTGGGATGGTGTTATGAGCATAAGAAACCGATGCTTTCCATCTCTGTGAAGAAAGACCCCCGCGCCGCGCTTGATATGCTGGACGTTAATATAAAATCCTCAATCGCGGTACCTTTGTTCCATGAGGACGAGATTTTTGGCGTCATCATTCTGATTAACCGGAAAGATCAAGAACTCTATCGGCCTTATAAGCACTTCGACGAATTTGACCTGGCCTTGCTAGAGGACTTTGCCGCCCGTATTTCGTTGATCGTTTCGAAGATGACCTATTATGACCAGTTGTCCCGAGACTACAAAGAGCTTCGCGAGTTGAGCGCCTCAAACGAAAGCTTGCTTGAGACGCAAAAGGAACAGGTGAACCTCCTAAAAAACATTACTTTCATCAATCGGGCGATGCGCGAAAGCTATGATATACAAAACATCTTCACGATCCTTCTGTTAGGCGCGACCGAAAATGCGGGTCTGGGCTTTGACCGCGCGATGCTTCTGGCAAAGGATATCAAGAGCCAAACGCTGATCCCGCGGTATTGGATGAACCGCCGTGAACCGGAGGGATCGCTTTCGGGCGGTTCGCCCACGATGAAGTATGGCAATCTGTCTCAGTATTTAAGAGAAAAAGCCATTATGACCGATTTGAAGGAATACGAGTCCGACAAGCTTCGGAATCGCGCCTTTCCCTATAAAAGCCATGCGATTTTCGAGAAGGTGGTTTTGCGGAAAAAAATCGTTCAGGTTACGCCGGAGATGATTCGAGAGTGGGGAAACGAATATCGGGAGTTGAAAAACCTCTTAGAGACGGACCAGTTTATCGTCGTGCCGCTCATCGGAAGGTTGGAAACTGTCGCGGTTCTGATCGTTGATCATTTTGCTACCCAGCGCGTCGTAAAACCGCATCTCATAGAGAGCTTGAAAATATTCGCGGACAACGCGGGTTTAGCCCTCGAAAATGTGCTCAATTACGACGAATTGCGAGCGAAAACGTTAACGCTCGAGCGTCAAACTTCGCTGCTCAACTACCATCGCGAATTCTCTCAAAGTATTTTAGAAAGCTTGGATGTCGCCATCGTCGTGTTAGATCGGGAAAACAAGATCCGTGAATGGAACCGTCGGGCCGAGACGCTTTTCCAAAGATCGAAAGAACAAGTCCTCGGAATGGGTTTCGATATGCTGGGTCCTGCCGTTTTCGACTTGTTGAACGTCGCCGACCGGGTTTATGAGGTAAAAAACACGATTCTACTGACGAAGTACGAGTATTCTGGGAAAGAGAGCAAACAATATCTAGACATAAAGTTCACCCCTTTGCGATCTCTAGAGATGGCCAGGATAGAAGGCATCATCATTATGTTCGATGACGTGACGCAAAAAAAGCTTCTGGAAGACGAGATTCGCCGTCAAGAAAAATTGGCTTCGTTGGGAGAGATGTCCGCTCGCGTCGCCCACGAGATACGAAACCCCTTATCCGTCATCGGCGGGTTTGCGAATCGTTTGAGCAGTTCTATCGAAACCGAAGAGAAGGACAAATCGATGCGGTATATCGGCATTCTCAATACAGAAGTCGAACGGCTCGAAGGGATCGTCGAAGAGATACTGGAATTCAGTCGGCCGAGGCAACGTCTGGAATTCGAGGAATTCAACATCATCGATGTGGTTGAAGACCTGCGGATCCTCTATCAGGATAAAATAGAGGAGAAGCATATGCTTTTAGAAGTGGATATCGGTGATGAAACGCTCTTTGGCGACAAACGTCGAATTAAACAGGCCTTGATCAATTTGCTACAAAACGCGATAGAGGCTGGAGAAACTTACGTCGGCGTAAACGGTTATCGTCAGGACAACTATTATTTTTGTGAAATAAAAAACGATGGGGAGAAGATTACGGAAGCGGTTGCCAAGAATCTTTTCTCTCCTTTTTTTACGACAAAGGTTACGGGAACCGGATTAGGATTGCCGATCACGAAGAAGATCATCGAGGAAGAGCATGGCGGGAAAATATACGTCCGGGGTGTAGGCGATCCGAAGGTGAAAGAAACGGTATTCGTCGTTCAACTGCCGATTGAGAATCGTCCAGAGGGGTAGCGCAGTCTATAGGCCTTTGTAACCTATTAGGATAGGAGGAACGAAATGGAAAAACCAAAGATTTTGGTCGTCGAAGACGAAGACAATATGCGATTTTTAATCTCTGAGGAGTTAAGCGATGAGGGGTACCTTGTCGACACGGCCGCCAACGGATCGGAGTGCCTTCAGAAATTCGAGGAAAACCCTTATGATCTGGTGACCATTGATATAGAGATGCCCGATATGTCCGGTTTGGAACTGGCGGGCGCCTTGCGCGAACGAAAGGTTCCCGTGCGCATCATCTTGCTCACCGCTTACAGCCATTACAAATCCGATCTTTCATCCTGGGCGGCCGACGCTTACATCGTTAAGAGCTCTAATTTTCTTGAGTTAAAGAGCACCATCAAAGAACTGCTGAACGCGACGAACCACTAACCGGTTCGTGAAGTCACGCGTTTTGTCATACGACGGGAGGAAGAGAATGGAATACAAAGATACGCTACAGTTACCGAAAACGAATTTTCCGATGCGCGCCAATCTGCCGCAAAAAGAACCCGAAATCCTTCGTTATTGGGAAGAGATCGGTTTGGAGGCCTATATTACCGAAGAACGGCAAAACAGTCCGAGAAAGGTTTTGCATGACGGCCCTCCTTACGCGAACGGGAATATCCACGTCGGAACCGCGCTTAATAAAATCCTTAAAGATTTCATCGTCAAGTATTGGACGATGAAAGGACATCGATCCCCTTACAAACCCGGGTGGGATACGCATGGACTACCCATCGAGCATCGTGTTACCGCAGAGCTTGGCGATAGAAAAAAAACCATGGACAAGATGCAGATCCGGAAAGCCTGTAAAGAGTACGCTCAAAAGTATGTCGATATCCAAAGAGAGGAGTTCAAACGGCTGGGCGTTCGCGGAAGATGGTCCGAACCTTACCTCACCTTCCTGCCCGCTTACGAAGCCCGCGTATACGAAACTTTTCGAGAATTGGTGAAGAACGGAAACGTCTACCGTAGCAAAAAAGTCGTGCATTGGTGCCACAGTTGCGAGACGGCGCTTGCCGAAGCCGAAATAGAATACGCGGAAGACATATCCGATTCCGTTTACGTGAAATTTCCGTTGGAGGGCGCGGACAACACCTATATCATCATCTGGACGACGACACCCTGGACCTTGCCGGCGAATCTGGCGATCGCCGTTCATCCAGATTTTGACTACGCTTACGTGGATATCGAAGGAGAAACGTGGGTATTAGCCGAAAAACTTGTCGACCCTTTAATGAAGAAGATAAAAATGTCTCACTATCGCGTCCTTCGGACAGTAAAAGGCGCGCAATTGGAAAAGAATCGCGCCCGCCACCCTTTCATTGATCGTTCTTCTCTGATCGTTCTCGCCGATTACGTTGATCTCGAAACGGGTTCGGGATGCGTTCACACAGCGCCAGGGCACGGGGAAGACGACTATCTAACCGGTTTGAAATATGGGCTCGAGATCTATTCTCCGGTCAACGGAGAGGGAAAGTTCACAAAAGAAGTAAAAGAGTATGAAGGCCAATTTATCTTTTCGACCAATGCAGCCATAATCCAGCGTATGAAGGAATCCGGCCATCTCATATGGGCGGAAAAATACAAACATCCTTACCCGCATTGCTGGCGCTGCAAGAAACCGGTTCTGTTCCGCGCGACGGAGCAGTGGTTTATCCGCGTGGACGGCAACAATCTGAGGGAGAAGGCACTGGATCAAATCGAACGGGTTCATTGGGTTCCCGATTGGGGTAAGAACCGGATTCAAGCGATGGTTAAGGATCGGCCGGATTGGTGCATCTCTCGGCAGCGCGTTTGGGGAATCCCGATTCCGGCATTTTTCTGTCAATCCTGCGGAAATACCGTGATGACGGAAGAGACCCTCTCTCACTTGATTCCGTTGGTTGAACGCGAAGGAACGGATATCTGGTTCGAACAACCGCCCGAAAAGCTTCTCCCTGCAGGGTTTCGCTGCCCACATTGCGGTGGTAAGGATCTGAAAAAAGAAGAGGACATCATGGATGTGTGGATAGACTCCGGTTCTTCTTTCGAGTCGGTCATGGCTTCGGATCCCGAGTTGGGATTCCCGGCCGATCTCTATCTGGAAGGAAGCGACCAACACCGAGGCTGGTTCCAGTCTTCCTTGTTCCTATCCGTAGCGAAAAGAGGGATAGCGCCGTTTAAAGAAGTGATAACGCATGGTTTCATTCGGGACGGCAAAGGGATCAAGATGAGCAAATCGATCGGGAATGTGATCCTTCCCCAGGAGATATATGCCAAGTACGGCGCTGAGATACTCAGGCTCTGGGTCGCAACGGCCGATTACCGGAACGATATCAACCTGTCGATGGACATCGTTCTGCAACAGGTCGACGTGTATAAAAAAATCCGAAACACGATCCGTTTCCTTCTTGGTAACCTATCGGATTTCAATCCCGAAACAGACGCCGTCCCCTATTCTCAACTGAGCTCTTTCGATCGTTGGGCCCTTTCTCGATTGAGCGGCCTCAACGAAGCGGTAACGGAGTCTTATAACGCTTTCGAGTTTTATAAAGGGATACAAACCATCAACAAGTTCGTGATTACAGATCTGAGCTCGGTTTATTTGGATATTTTGAAAGACCGCCTTTATGTAGAGGGCAAGGAATCCCATTCGAGGAAAAGCAGCCAAACTGTGCTGATGGAGATTTTGAAAACGCTCACTCTGCTTTTGGCGCCGATTCTGACTTTTACGAGCGAAGAGGTCTATCAATTTTTCCCCGTTTCCGCGAGACAGAAAAAAACGATCCAGGCGGAACCTTGGCCGATCCTCCACCCCGAATGGAAAGGGAATCAAATCGTTTCCTCCGGCTTCACGCTCGATCAAAAATGGATAAAATTGCTTGAAATAAGAGAAAAAGCGAATATCTCATTAGAAGCCGTGCGCGCCGCGGGTACGATCGGGCATTCTTTGGACGCTTCCTTGACCATTACGGTGAAAGAAACCGCTCTTTATAAGCTGCTTCAAGAGGAAAGCACTTTCTTGAGCGATTTTTTCATCGTCTCCGAATGTGAGACCATACTGGATGAAAACGCGAATTCCCCCGTCGATATCTCCGTCCGGCCAGCAGATGGAGAGAAATGTCAGCGGTGCTGGAAATACGACCGGAAGGTTGGAGAAGACCCGGCTCATCCCGATATTTGCCCTCGATGCGCAGAAATCGTTAAACAACGCGGATAACACACCCTGATCAATAAGGAGATAAAGGATGACACCAGCGATAGAACCGACACAAGAGAGTGTATTCACAATTCGAGAAATCGCACCCAAAATCTTTGATATGACGATCGTTTCTTCAACTGAAGAGGGGTCTGCGGCTTTGATTTCCAAACACGCGAAAGCCGGTCAATTTGTTATGATAAGAGGCGGCGAAGAGGCTGAGCGCATCCCTTTAACGATCGCCCAAACGGAACCGGAAAAAAGAGCCGTCCGCCTGATCTTCCAGGTGGCCGGGACGTCGACTCATAAACTAAGTCTTTTGAAACCGGGAGATCCGGTTTTGAATCTCGCCGGACCTCTTGGAAAACCTTCTGAGATCGTCGAAGGAAAGAAGGTTTTAGTGATTGGTGGCGGTGTCGGTATCGCCGCAATCTTACCGATCGCCCGCGAATTGTATCATGCTGGTAACGAAGTGACTGTCGTGTTAGGCGCCCGCACTACCGCCTTGCTTATTTTGAAAGACGAGTTCGCACAGATTTCCCATCACCTGACCCTTTGTACCGACGACGGGTCCGAAGGGCACAAGGGATTTGTAACGGATGCGATAAAAGACCTCGTCGCGTATCGCGGCGTCTATGATGTCGGCTGGGCGGTTGGACCGACGATTATGATGAAGATGTGCTCTGAGATCGCCAAGCAGCTGGATTTTCCGTTATGGACTTCTTTGAATCCGATCATGGTAGATGGAACAGGTATGTGTGGCGGATGTCGCGTCTTGGTCGGGGATGAAGTGTTTTTCGCTTGCGTCGATGGCCCTGAATTCGATGGCAGGTTGGTGGACTGGGATAATCTCATGCTCCGGCAGAAACAGTTTAAAAACGAAGAAGCGGATTCCTACCACCATTGTCGGTTGGAAGACCAGTTAAATTCGCGATAAGAAGGAGAGTCTGTTTATGCTGAACCGTTCCAAACAAAAAACGAAATTGACCGAACGCTCACCGGAAGACAGACGGAAGGATTTTCTGGAGGTAAACGACGGTTACACTTTTACGGAAGCCGTCTCGGAAGCGGACCGGTGTCTGCAATGTCGTAACGCCCCGTGTATCCAGGGTTGTCCGGTTGCCATCGATATTCCCGGTTTTATCAAAGCGATACAGGAAAAAGATTTGGAGCGGTCTTGGGAAATTTTGTACACGACCAATCAGCTCCCTGCCATTTGCGGGCGCGTGTGCCCGCAAGAGAAACAATGCGAAGAACGCTGTACCGTCGGAAAGATAAAAGATTCTGAACCGGTTGCCATAGGCAGATTGGAACGCTTCACGGCTGATTGGAAGAGAAAAGCCGGTTTCACTCCCGTGACGATCGAAGTGACGAAACCAGAAAAGATTGCGGTTGTCGGATCCGGACCCGCGGGTTTGACAGTTGCCTCAGAATTGGCAAAAAACGGTTACGCGGTTGACCTATTCGAGGCGTTGCATGCGCCTGGCGGCGTCTTAACCTACGGTATCCCGGAATTTCGATTGCCGAAAGAGATTGTTCGGGCCGAAATCGAAGGGATCCGGCAGCTGGGCGTTTCTCTCCGCACCGACTTGATCGTCGGCAAAACGATCTACTTCGATGAAATACGGCAAAAGTATCGGGCGGTCTTCTTGGGGATCGGTGCGGGCGCGCCCAAGTTCATGGGTGTTTCTGGGACCAACCTCAACGGTATCTTTTCCGCCAGCGAGTTCTTGACTCGGGTTAATCTGATGAAGGCTTTTCGCTTTCCCTACGCGGACACGCCGATCACGATCGGAAAGCACGTGATCGTAGTCGGCGGCGGGAATGTCGCTATGGATGCTGCGAGAAGCGCGATGAGGCTGGGCGCACAGACCGTAACGATCGTCTACCGTAGAACCGAAACGGAATTACCAGCGAGATGGGAGGAATACCATCACGCGATAGAAGAAGGGATTCGATTTATGTGGTTGTCGAATCCGATCGCATACCTTCCGGGACCTGACTTTCGCGTAACAGGAGCGCGAATACAAAAAATGGGCTTGGGGGATCCGGATGCTTCGGGACGGCGAAAACCCGTTCCACTCCCCGGCGTAGAAGAAACCCTCGATTGCGACTGTGTGATAGAAGCGATCGGCCAATCTGCCCATCGCATCCTTTCCGAAGGATTCAAAGAGGTTCGGCTGAATCGGTACGGATACATAGAAGTAGATCCCGAAACGCTGATGACCTCTGTCCCGGGAGTTTTCGCCGGCGGGGATATTGTCACCGGCGCCGCGACGGTCATCGAGGCGATGGGCGCGGGGAAAACGGCAGCAAAAGGAATCATGAGGTATCTGACGGCAATCGCCTGAGGAAAATCGCCTCACGTACCTAGCACGTGCCTAACGGGTGCCTGACCGGTACCGACGGGTACGAAACAATCTCTATCTGACGGGGGTGTTCGGTGTGTTCGTTAGAGAATGGTACAACCGTGAAAAGCCAAGATTAATCGGAGATATGCACCCAAAAGACGTCAAAAAGTTCTTCCTGAACGAAGATGTCAACTCTCTTCCGGTTGTCGATGAGCGCGGTTTCTATCTTGGGATCCTTCACTACGAAGATTTCAAAGATGCTGAAAAAACTGAAAAAGCGATCGATTACAGCAGCAATCCCGAATTTTTCGTAGAAGAAGACGATACGCTAGAAGACGTTGCGTTGCTTTTAATGGAAAACCACGAGATGGTCGTCCCCGTTTTAGATGACCATCGACGGTTGATGGGGTGTATTACGATCTTCGAAATCTTAGAGGCCTTCACCCAGATCGCCGCCTTCGACGAAGGGGGGATGTCGCTATCGTTATTATTGGAAGATACGCCGGGAAAGCTGAAAACGCTGGTCGATCTCCTCGCGTTTTATAATATCAACATTCTCTCGATTTTGACTTACAAAAAAGAAAACCCGACGACCGGCGGTAAAGCCTTTCGAGAGGTGTATTTGAGAATAGACTCGAAGAACGTATCCGAAGTGAAAGAGATTTTGGAAAAAATTCGGGTGCCGATCAATTATCTAAAGAAACGAGAAGCCTATTAAAGGGGTGAGCGCCATGAGAGTAGCGATGATGTCCTATGAAGTCTTTCCGTTCGTAAAAGTTGGCGGTCTGGCCGATGTTTTGGGATCCCTTCCGAAGTATTTGGAGCGTCAGGGTTCTCTTTCCGGTTCGCAACCGATGGACATAGATATTTTTATGCCATACCACAAACTGGTCCAAAAAAACGCGAAAACTTACGGTTATACCGTCGAAAAAATCGGTAACTCATTTCCCGTACCGTTTATGCAAACGATCCAGGAAGTCCAGCTATACCGTTCACGACTGCCGGATTCAAACGTCAACGTGTATTTTATCGGCAACGACCACTTCTTCTCATGCGATCAGGTCTATGGATATGAAGACCAAGGGGAACAGGCTATCTTTTTTAACGTCGGGGCTCTAGAAGCAGTTCGGGTTTTGGGGAAACCCTACGATATCATCCACGCGCACGATTGGCAATCGGGACTCATCCCCGTATACCTCAAGACTCTTCTACGTGAAGAGCCGATCTTTCAAAATGCGCTGACCGTTTACACTATCCACAATCTCGGTTATCAAGGCAAATTTGCCAGCATGTACCTCAACGTGGCCGGATTGCCGCATTATCTATTTAATGTCGATGCGTTGGAGTTTTATGGCGAAATCAATTTTATGAAAGGCGGTATACTGTTTTCCGATATCGTCACCACTGTCAGCCCCCGGTATGCTCAAGAGATACAAACGAAAGCCTACGGAGAAAAACTTGAAGGGGTTTTAAATATTCGAAGCGACGCTTTGTACGGGATCTTGAACGGCATTGACTACGACACCTTCAATCCCGCAAAAACGAATCTCGTTCCCTACTCCTTCAACCCCCTTGACTTATCGGGAAAAGCTCAGAACAAACGGTTGCTTCAAGAACGATTGGGGTTGGACATTAACCCCGATATCCCTGTTTTCGGTTTAATCTCAAGATTGGTCGCCCAAAAAGGTTTGGATATTCTATCGAAAATCACGCCGTTTTTCTTGATGCAAGACGTTCAGTTGGTCGTCCTTGGCACCGGAGACTCAGAGTATGAGGAACTCATACAAGAGATGGCCGCCGAAAACCCCAAAAAAGTCTCGGCGAACTTAAAATTCGATATCGATTTAGCCAATCTCATCTACGCCGGAGCGGATATTTTCTTGATGCCTTCCCGTTATGAACCTTGCGGCTTGGGTCAGATGTTCAGTCTGCGTTTCGGAACGATACCGGTCGTCCACTACGTGGGCGGGTTGGCGGATTCGATCTCTGAGTTCGACGAAAAAGAGAAAACCGGAAACGGATTCGGATTCAGCGAGTACCGTGAAAGTGAACTTCTCCTCAGCATCTTTCGCGCTCTATACTTCTTCCGCCGAAAAGAAGACTGGGGAACACTCGTCAAAAACGCCATGACCGACGATTTTTCTTGGGAACGGTCGGCGAAAGAATATATCTATATTTACACGGAAGGGCTCAATAACAAGCGTTCTTTGTAAAAAGGGGGCAAATCCCATGCCAGAATTAAGAAAAGATCCGATCACGAACCGATGGGTCATTATCGCCACGGAAAGAGCGAAAAGGCCGATGGACTTCGGAAAAGTGCCTGAAGAGTCGAAAGGCGCCTTTTGCCCTTTCGATTACGGGAACGAGTACACGACCCCGCCGGAAATCCTCGCTTTCAGGCCTAAAGAATCCCAGCCCAACCTCCCCGGTTGGTGGATTCGGGTCGTGCCGAACAAGTTTCCCGCCTTAGAGCCAGGCCTAAAGATGGAACGGTATGGACACGGGATGTATGACGCCATGACCGGATTCGGTTACCACGAGATCGTGATAGAAACACCGGATCATAATGCCACCATCGCCACCTGCGAGGAAAAACAGATCGAAGAAATGATATGGGCTTACAAAGCGAGATATAAAGCGTTAGCGAAAGACCCGGGAATTAAGTACATCTTGATCTTTAAGAACCATAAGAGGGACGCGGGCGCTTCGCTCGCTCACTCCCATTCACAGATCATCGCCACCCCTATCGTACCAAAACGGGTACAAGAGGAGTTGTCCGGCGCACAAACCTATTTTCAGTACAAAGAACGTTGCGTGTTTTGCGACATCATTTATCAAGAACGGATGGAAAGCGTGCGAATCGTAGAGGAAACGGATCTGTTTATTTCGATTAACCCCTATGCTTCCCGATTTCCTTTTGAGACGTGGATTTTGCCGAAGCAACACACCCATGATTTCGGGGAAATTGGAGAAGTGCAAGTGCAGGAGTTCGCGACAGTTTTGAAAAAATCGCTTTTAAGGATCTACAAATCTCTGGATAATCCCCCCTATAATTTTCTCCTGCACACGGCCCCGACGACAGGGGAGGGAAAGCAATCCTTTCACTGGCACTTGGAGATCGTGCCACGTTTGACGAAGGTGGCCGGATTCGAATGGGGTTCCGGGTTTTATATCAATCCGACTCCCCCCGAAGACGCGGCGAAATATCTTAAAGGAGTCGAGATTTGAGCAACGAGACCGATCTTCTCATTTCCCTCGGCCCTGACACCTATGTTACGAAAGATCGCATCCAGGCGGTTTTTTCACCTGAGAATGCCGCAATGAAAAAGATGAAGACGGTCGCCGACCAGGAGCGAAAGGTCGTCAATTTGACTTACGGAAACGAAACGAAGTCGATTTTGCTGATGGACAGCGGCCACGTATTGTTGACGATGATTGAGGTGGAACAATTATTAAAGGAATACGAGAAGGGGAAGACTGTTTGAAAACTTTCCTAGTCTATCTCTCTTTGAAACCGGAAATAGCGAAACCGATGAACTTACCTCTTCGTTTGCCTTTGCTGATAGAAGATTTCGTAGAGCTGAAAGAGTCTTCCAAAATTCCTCCCGATGCGATTCTAAGAGGTTTGCGCGCTCAGATCAAGGTTTCCTCTGCAAAAGAGGGGACCTCGGAAGAAGCGTCCTTCGATTATTATGCCTCTTATTTTCTCTTCTATCTCTATGAAAACCTGAAAGCGGCGTTGAACAGTAAAAACTTCGGCGAGGCGCGGCTTCTTCTGGAGGAAACCGAATCCTTCATCTCCCGTTTTCCTCGGTTGGTCAAAAAAACAGATGCGCGGTATGACTTCTATCACTCTTTATACACCTATCATACCGGCTTTCCCGGGCAGGCGGAGACGACACTGCGGAAGATCGTTTCTGAAAACCCGAAAAACCCGTATTACGCGATGGAATTGGGCCGTTTGTTGGAAGAGCAAGATGATGTCGATAGCGCGATAGAAATCTATACAAAAATTTTAGAAGAAGCCCCCGACTTTTTGCCCGCCTTGTTCTCTATCGGTGAAATCTATCTAAAAACTGCCGATTACGATCGTGCGGAGGAGCAGTATTGGGCGTGCATCCGCGCTGGAGCAGACTTCGTTCCGCCTTACGCGCGCTTAGGTGTCATCTATAACGACAGACAGCAGTACGGTCAAGCCGCGAATATCCTCGCGCAAGGTGTTTCTCGCGCGCCGGACGATGTGCAAATGCATTACAACCTATCCTATGCTTTTCAGCGATTGTCGAAACCGTTCGACGCGTTGAGCCATCTCAAAATAGCTCAGGCTCAAAACCCTGAATCGATCCTTGTCCTTAACGAATTGGGGGTTTTATATCGAAAGCTCGGCTTCTTCGCAGAATCCCTTACCGTCCTTAAGAAAGCCCGCTCAGAAGACGAAGAGAACCCCGGAATCCTATGGAATCTCTTGTGGACGACGATGCTCGTTTCTGCTGAAGACTTCCGGGAACTGTTAAGCCTTTCCAAGCCGGTATTGCTCAGAAATTCCTTAGATATTGACCGTTTCTCCCCTTTTCTACGGAGCTCGGTTTCACATCATTTTGATCTTTCAGGCTTTTTGTTAGGCATTTCTGATGCTTATGAAGAAATTCCGGACTACCTCCAGGAAAGAATGCAAGACATTCTTGCCAATCGAATGCGAACGGTCGATATGGATTCGAACGAAGATGCCATCTTCCTGGACTGGATCGTTGATCTTTTCGAAAACTTCGATGCTGATCCGATAGAGCTCTATCGCGGAATCGTGCTCGTGAATGTTGCTCTCACCCGGTCCACACGATGGATGGCTTTCTGTTTTTCTCTATTTGAGCTCGTCGAGTATCGGGCCGCCCTCCCTTTCGATTTGGACAAAACAGTAGAAGCGGTGGTATTAACCGCTCAGGAATATGATTGGGACTTTGCGAGCCGCATTTCCAACATTGATCAAGATTGTGTCACGGATTGGTCCGCCTTGAGTGACAACCCGTCGCCCCTGTCGAACCTTTACGAAATCTTCCGATGGGTGCTTAATATCTTGTGGATCGATCCGACGACGGAAGAACTGGATTCGTTGCCTCTCGAGGAAGCCTGTAAACGCTTGATCGGCTATATTACACGCAAGATGCAATCACCGCTTAACGAAGTATAAATTACTGCTATTGCAGGAAAACCTTATGATAGAGGAGCTGGGTTATGGAAAAGTTCACGTTCTCCTACCGCAAAACGTTTTGGTTAGGTTTCGGTTTTTTTTCTATCTCTCTGTTATGGTCGATTTATAATTCCTATATTCCCATCTTTCTAAAGGAGTTCAGCCTGAGTTCCTTTTTGGTCGGATTCATTATGACCTTCGACAATATACTGGCGATCGTCCTGCAACCTTATATCGGGTTTCTCAGCGATCAAACGCGAACAAAAATCGGGAGACGGATGCCCTTTATTATGGTGGGGGCACCCATTGCCGCCGTTTTCTTCCTGCTGATTCCCTTCGCGAAATCGCTCAACATCGGATGGATGATCACCACGATTCTGGTCATGAATCTCGCGATGGCGATCTTCCGCGCGCCCGTGATCGCGTTAATGCCGGATACAGTCCCCTCCAAGTCCCGCAGTAAAGCGAACGGGGTTGTGAACTTTATGGGCGGTTTAGGTTCTTTATTGGCTTTCTTGGTTGGATCCAAGATTTACGATATCGACAAGAGGTTGCCCTTTATCGCCGGCGGAGTCATTCTCGTCGTAAGCTGTCTGCTCGTTTTCCTCTTCGTAAAAGAGCCGCCCGCCGAAGTGGACCATTCCCTTGATAAAAAGGCCAAGAAAGGGTTAAGGATCGGGTTTTCGGATGCCTTTAAAGAACTCGGGGTTGCCTTAAAAGAGTTGTTCTTTTCTAAGGAAAAGAGCGAACTTTGGCTTTTAATCGCCATTTTTTTGTGGTTTTGCGGATTCAATGCAATCGAAACCTTCTTCACCAGCTATGGTAAATTCCACCTCGGAATCGAAGAGAGCCGAGCTTCCTTCGCATTAGGTTTGTTTTCCTTAACTTTTATGATTTTTTCCATACCAGCCGGATTCATCGGCACGAAATTCGGTAGAAAAAAAACAATTTTAGCGGGAATTGTCATTCTTTTGATCATGAATGGTATCATTAGCGTGCTAACCGATTTCACGCTGATTCAAGCTACGTTGATTTTCGGCGGCTTCGGTTGGGCGTGCATCAATATCAATTCATTGCCAATGGTCGTCGACATGGTCGATCAAGGAAAAGTCGGCGGCAGAACGGGTTTATACTACTTTTTCTCGATGCTGGCAGCCGTTTCCGCGCCGCCTATCGTGGGTTTGCTGATTGACTTTTTCGGTTATCAATCGATGATAATTTTCTCTATGGGCGGGTTTGTCTTAGCATTTGCCGCCATGCTTTTTGTTAAGAAAGGAGAGGCAAAAGAAGCCACGTAGAAAAATGGTTCGGATACGTTCATTAAACGTCAAACGGGAGGATCGCGCTATGCGGAAAGCGGAGAAGGCAAAAGAGTATCTTTTTCCAATCATTTTGTTTTCGGTCTGCGTTGCTTTATTCCTCTTTTTGCGCGTGGGGAACGCCATCGTCCAAGAGATCGTTGCCTCGAAGATCTCTTTATGGTGGATGATGGTTCTGCTATTCTTCTCCTTTTTCGCGGACAATCTGAGGATTTGGTATAAAGGAATGTCGATCCTTTCCATTTCTGTTCCCTTGCTGACGTTGATGTTGTGGACAGGCCCTTACACAGCTTGTTTCTTTACCGCCTTCATCTCTCTGTTCCGGCTAAATGTACCGAAACTTCCGCTTTTTAAAGGGGTTTACCGGTACCTATTCCGTTTTTCGGTTTTATTCCTTATGTTTTTCATACCGATCGGGATCTTCCAATACCCGATCCCGTTTTTCTTCCAGTTGATCATGTTTATCGTTATCTCGGAAGTTGTCAATATCTTTTTAATCAATATCGTCACGCCGCTCGTCGAACCGGGTAAGAAAACGATCTCTTGGGAAGTCCTTTCGGCCATACTGTTAGAGATCGCCCTTCCCGTATTGATCATCCCCTACCTGAGTTTGCTGGCAGATCTAATCGCCTACGAATTTACTTATGCCAAGTTGTTCTTTTATATTATCCCGGTGATGCAGTTGCTTTATTACGGTTTGGCGAAATTTTTCGCCGGATACACGGCCGGCTTGGAGGAACATCGAAAGCTGGATCGTTTGCGTATCGGCCTGGAAAACATGCTGGGTATCGTCCGAAAGATACGGACAACCGAAGATCGCGCATCGATCCTAAAGAAAGCTCTAACTCTCTTTGCCCAAACGATGGGGTATGAAAAAGCGATCATTTCTCTGGTGGATTTCAACGAGTCGTATATTAACCGTATCGCAGCGTATGGCATAGAGGAAGCCGCTTTTGAGAAGATAAGCCGAATGAATGCGTTGTACCCTTTTTACGAAATTGCTTTCCAGGATCGGTTTTTATTTGGCGAAACCTACTTCATTCCGGAGGAAGCCGAAGCGTTTTCTTCCGCTGAATCGCCGATATTTGTTTTCCCGGAACAAAAAACTTGGATCAAGAAAAAAAACCTATTGTTATGGAAACCCAAAGACCTCTTTATTATCCCATTCTTTAACGAAAAGCAAGAGCTAATCGGGTACGTTTCGTTGGATTGCCCCAGTAGTGGAGAAAGGCCTAAGATTGAAGACGCGCAGTTGGCGAAAATCTTCAGCGATCAGATCAGCCGTATCGTTGAAGCGTCTAACGAATACCAGATCGTTCTTGAGAAATCGAAAAGAGACTTAATGACGGGATTATACAACCACTCCCACTTTTTCGAGATATTGAAGGAAAAAATACGGGAATCGGACTTTAAACACCCCTTGTCTCTGATCATGTTCGATATCGACGATTTCAAAAAGTATAACGATACGTATGGTCATCAGGCTGGGGATAAAGTGATCGTTCGCGTAGCCGAGATCCTGAAGCAATCCGTTCCCTATTCCGCCTATGTCGCCCGTTACGGAGGCGAAGAATTCGCAATCTTACTCCCCGAGACCGGCAAAATAGCGGCCATCCGACAAGGGGACTTGATTCTGTCGAAAGTCAGTTCGGAAGTGATCATTGAAAAATCGATCACGCTAAGTGCGGGAGTGGCGACCGCGCCCGAAGACGGATTCCATCCTTCAACCATTGTATCGGCCGCTGACAATTCTTTGTATACGGCTAAAAGAACGGGAAAAAACCGTATCATCGCTTCTTAAAAGCGCTCAGGGTTGTGGTATAATCTTGCGATTACGCCGATAAGGAGGAATAACGATGGACCTATACCGTTTAATCAGGGATATACCCGACTTTCCGCAAAAAGGTGTTATTTTTAAGGATATCACCCCGTTGCTCAAAGACGCGGAGGCTTTTCGCGAGACCATCGACCGTTTAATTGAACGTCTGCAAGCAGTCGATTTCGATTATATCGTCGTCCCCGAAGCAAGAGGATTCATCTTCGGGTCCGCAATCGCTTATGAAATGCGAAAAGGGTTCATACCGGTCAGAAAACCCGGGAAACTTCCCTATCAGACACGTAAAGTCGAATTCACGCTGGAATATGGCAAAGCCGGTCTCGAAATCCATGAAGACGCCCTTCTTCCCGGCGCGAAGGTCGTTTTATTGGATGATGTTCTGGCCACTGGCGGGACGATCAAAGCGATCGCCGGTTTGATTGAAGGAATGGGCGGAACCGTCGCCAAGATGCTCTTTCTCATCGAATTAACCTTCTTAGAAGCGCGCAAGGTACTTGAAACCTATTCAGTCGACGCTTTGATGAGCTATTAGGGACGAAAGCTCCATTTAAAAGCTCCATTCGGATCCCGCTAGGTAAGTGAGGCGGTTTTCCTCAGGAGGTTCTTATGCTGAAATACGATTTTACCAATTGTTTTAACGAGCGCCATCCAGTTTTCAATACGTCTGCGCAACTGTCAAATCGATACGCTGCGATGGAAGAAGCGCTCAAAAAGGTGAAAAGCGCGGAACCGGGCTTTTTAAAGATTTTGGATCGCCCGGAAACGCTCTCTGAACTTCTCGATTTCAAACCGAACCTCTCCGCTTATGATAACTTCGTCGTATTGGGTATAGGCGGCTCTGCGTTGGGGAATACGGCTCTGCACCGCTCTCTGAAACCGTTTCATTGGGAGTTTTTGTCTCGGGAAGAGCGAAAGGGGCAATGTCGGGTCTTTGTTTGGGATAATGTGGACCCCGATTTTCTTCAAGACCAGATGTCGTTAGTCGGACTCAATCAACCCGGCGTTGATGCTTCAAAGACCCTTTTCAACGTGATCTCGAAGTCCGGAAACACCGCCGAATCGATGGCCATGTACCTGTATGTCCGTAACGCGTTGGAGAAACAGGGCCTCGATCCGAAAAAACACATCGTCTTCACGACCGATCCCGAAAAGGGGATTCTTCGGCAGATTTCTCGGAAAGAAGGTTTTACGGCCTTTACCATTCCGCCTGAGGTCGGAGGTCGGTTTAGCGTTTTAACCCCCGTCGGGTTACTCTCGGCGCTCGCCGCCGGGATCGATATCGAAAAACTGTTTAAGGGAGCGCAAGAAACCAAAAAGCGTTTGCTTTCCATCCCCGTATCTCAGAATCCTGCCGCTTTGATCGCGCTTCATCATCTGCTCTATTACGAAAAAGGGCTCTCACTTTCCGTTATGATGGCATACTCGAACGCGCTCTATACCTGGGCGGATTGGTATCGTCAATTATGGGCGGAGAGTTTGGGGAAAAAGGTGAATCGTTCTGGTCAGGAGGTTTTTATTGGGCCTACTCCCATTAAAGCTTTAGGCGTTACCGACCAGCATTCGCAAGTGCAGTTGTATAATGAAGGAAAATTGGACAAAGTGCTGACCTTCCTCGAAGTCGAAACCTTTAGAAACCGGCTCGAGATTCCTTCGATGTACCCGGAGCTTGAGGGACTATCCTATTTAGGGAATCAGCGGTTCAACGATTTGATCAATCTGGAGTTAAGAGGAACGGAATACGCATTGAAGAAGCACGGGCGCCCCTCTTTGAGAGTAGTCTTCCCACGTATTGACGAAGCCCACGTGGGGGAGTTTATCCTCACCTACGAGTTGGCGACCACGCTGTTCGCAACCATGATCGATATCGATCCTTTTGATCAGCCCGGGGTCGAACTCGGAAAACGAGCAACTTACGCGTTGATGGGTCGAGAGGGATACGACGCTTTAGCCAAAGAGATACGATCGGACAAAGGAGAAGACGCATAATTTGGAACAGAATTTCGTTGACCGTGTAAAAATAACTGTTCGAGGCGGGAAAGGCGGCGACGGGATCGTGAGTTTTAGGCGCGAACGTTGCATCCCGTTCGGAGGACCGAATGGAGGAAATGGCGGGAACGGTGGAAACGTCTTTTTGATGGCTACTCCCGCCCTCCACACATTATTGCCTTTTAAATTTCAGCAACACTTCTTTGCTCCCAGTGGAGAGAACGGGAGGTCTTCTGATCAAACCGGGGCTTCCGGCAAAGATACAGTGATAGAAGTGCCTTTGGGAACTGTTGTTTTCGATTGCGAAACCGAAGAACTGATCGCAGACCTCACCGTCAAAGGCCAGTATGTCTGCGTGGCAAGAGGGGGGAGAGGCGGGAGAGGGAACACGGTTTTCAAGAGTTCCACTTTTCAAGCCCCTGAGATAGCGGAAAAAGGCTTCTCCGGCGAAGAAAGAAAACTTTTGCTCGAAATCAAGTTATTAGCGGATGTCGGACTAATCGGCTTCCCGAATGTCGGAAAATCGACGTTGATCACGAAGATCAGCAATTCCAGAGCGAAAATCGGAGATTTCCCGTTTACGACGCTGATTCCGAACTTGGGGGTTTTAAAAAGCCCATCCGGTGACGGTATCATCATCGCAGATATTCCCGGTTTAATCGAAGGCGCCCACGAAGGCGCCGGACTCGGTTATTACTTTCTCAGGCATGTGGAGCGTACTTCCCTCTTCCTTCACCTATTGGATGTATCCCTGAAAGAGCGGGATGATCCGATCGCCGATTATGAGACCATCTGGAAAGAGCTGATCGCCTACAATCCCCTTCTAAAAGAAAAAACGGAAATTGTCGTGCTCAATAAAATCGATCTTTCTATTCCGGAGATCATCGATGAAGTGAAAGCGCATTTTCAAAGACTCGGAAAACCGGTTTTCGCGATTTCTGCTGTGACCGGAGACGGAATCGAGCTTTTGACGAAAGAGGTCATGAGGAGAGTTCAGGCTTTTAAAACGGTCAGTCGCGCAGAGAAGGATGCGGCGTCTTTCTCTGAAAGCGAACCGGAAAAGATCCCGAAAGTCGCGCCGCTCTGGCAGAATATACCGGAAAAGATACCGTTGGAAATAACAAAGCAAGCCCCGCACGTGTTTTCTGTGGGAGGAAAGTCTTTCGAAGAACTTGCTGCGCGGCTAAACTTGAAATATCCCGATAGTTTCCGTAAATTTATGGAAATTGTCGAGAATAGCCGCCTCAATGCTTTGTTGATCAAGCACGGTGTAAAAAACGGGGATACGGTTGTTCTGTTAGATCAGGAATACTCATTTTTCGACTATTCGTTATATGAGGAGGAAGAGAATGAAGAAGGCAATGATCAGGTTACGGATGAGTGAGGCCGATGCGCATTATGCCGGTAGTCTCGTTGATGGGGCGAAAATCCTACAGTTATTCGGCGACGTGGCGACCGAACTTCTAATCGTATTGGACGGAGATGAAGGGCTGTTCCGCGCTTACGATTCGATCGAATTCTTGGCTCCGGTATACGCAGGAGACTATCTCGAAGTAAGCGGCGAGATCGTGGAAGTGGGAAAATCGTCTCGTAAGATGGTCTTTGAAGCACATAAAGTGATCACGAACGCGTCCATTCCGGAACAACCGAGCGCATGTGTCGCGCTGGAGCAACCGATATTAGTTTGCCGGGCGAGCGGTACTTGTGTCGTACCTGTCAGCAAACAACGATTTCGAGATATGTAAGGAGGCTTCATGGGAAAATTCGACCAGTTAATCATCACAGCAGCGATTTGCGGAGCGGAAGTAACCAGAAAAGAAACTCCTTATCTTCCGATCACGCCGGAAGAGTTGTCGGAGGAAGCAAAAAGATGTTATGAAGCGGGCGCCTCTATCGTCCATCTGCACGTGCGCGACGCGGAAGGAAACCCGACCCAGGATGCCGCGATATTCAAACAAACGGTCCAACTGATTCGGCAAAAAGCGCCGAAGCTCATCGTGCAGGTCTCTACCGGAGGAGCTACTTGGATGAAAGCGCACGAACGGGTTCAAAGTATCGAATCGGAACCGGATATGGCCACGCTCTCGACTGGATCCTGCAACTTCGGCGATGATCTTTTCCTCAACTCAAAGAGTATGGTGATGGAGTTTGCAAAACAGATGCAGGAAAGATCGATCATGCCGGAGTTTGAATGTTTTGAAATCGGGCATATCCACTTCGCCAATTGGTTGGTTCAAAAAGGACATGTCATTTGGCCCCACTATCATTATGACTTCGTCATGGGTGTTCCGGGCGCTATTGCTGCTTCCGTACCTTTAATGGTTCGTATGCGGGAGGAGATCCCGGGAGAGGCTTCTTGGACCGTTGCCGGTATCGGCAGAATGGAAATTCCGATGGCCGCGGCGGCGATTGCGATGGGAGGTAACGTACGGGTTGGGATGGAAGACAACTTGTATATCTCAAAAGGCGTGTTGGCCAAATCGAACGCTGAATTGGTCGAAAAGGTAGTTCGAATCGCGAAAGAAATCGGCCGGCCGATCGCCGTTTCGGATGAGGTTCGAGAATATTTCCGACTGAAAAAAAAGGACAGTTAGCGTGGGAAAGGTCGTCATCGTCGACTACGGATCGCAGTATACCCAGCTCATTGCCAGGAAAATAAGGGATCTCCGGGTCTTCTCGGAAGTCGTCACCGCTTCTTCCGATCCAAATCTCGAAGATCTTTCCGGCCTAATCCTTTCGGGAGGGCCTTTCAGCGTTTATGATCCCCAAGCTCCTGGAATCCCTTTATGGATTAAACCTCTTCTTGAAAAGAGGATTCCGATTCTCGGCATCTGTTACGGATTTCAATTGTTGACCAAGTATTTCGGAGGTCGTGTCGATCGGGCGCATTCTTCGGAATATGGCCGAATGCGTATCGAGATCCAACGGGAGAATCCGTTATTCGACAAAATCGACCATTCGTTTTCGGTATGGATGAGCCATGGGGATTCTGTTCTAAAGCTACCCGCGGAATTCGTTCTCTCCGCGCTCAGTCAGAATGAACTGACCTCCTCCGCTTTTCACGAAAACGCGCCGATCTATGGGTTGCAATTCCATCCGGAAGTGAACCATACGGAGTTCGGAGAACGAATATTCGGGAATTTCCTTTTTAATATTTGCGGGTGCGCGCCTGATTGGACGTTAAAGGATTTTTTGGCGACGGAAAGAGAAAGCTTGCGCGCCCAAATCGGGTCACAAGGGGCGGTTTGCGGGGTATCGGGAGGCGTTGACTCCACCGTCGCGGCCGTTTTGACACATCAGGCGATCGGTTCGCAATTGACGGGCGTCTTCGTCGATACCGGGCTTCTCCGAAAAAACGAAGAGATCGAAGTTCCGGATCTGTTTCGGCGTTCTTTCGGATTGAATTTGCGGGTCGTCGACGCGAGGAAGGAATTTTTCGGGCGTCTCGCAGGGGTGACCGATCCAGAAGATAAGCGGAAGATCATCGGTGAAACCTTTATTCGCGTGTTCGAGTCGGAAGCGCGGAAGATTGGCTCGCCGCCGTTTTTAGTACAAGGGACGATCTACTCGGATGTGATCGAAAGCGCCGGCACCCAAGGCGGAGGGACCATTAAAATCAAATCCCATCATAATGTCGGAGGTCTCCCCCAGCAGATGGATTTTTCCATCGTCGAACCCCTGCGATTTTTATTTAAAGATGAAGTGAGAAGGGCGGGGTCGCTACTAAATATCCCTGCACAGATACTAAATCGCCATCCCTTTCCAGGCCCCGGATTGGCGATCCGATGCCTCGGTGAGGTAACTCCGGAGCGCATACGCGTTTTAAAAGACGTGGACGCGCTTTTTCTCCATACCTTGCGTGAATATGGGTGGCACGAAAAAGTATGGCAGGCTTTTGCGGTCCTACTACCATTGAAAAGCGTTGGTGTAGCGGGCGATCAAAGAGCTTACGGAAATGTCGTCGCCTTGCGCTCGGTAGACAGCGTCGAAGCGATGACCGCCGATTGGTCTCGGATTCCTTATGACATCCTGGACGAAGCGGCAAGAAGAATTATCAATCGCGTCGCGGAAGTCGGTCGAGTCGTTTACGACATCACGGGGAAACCTCCGGCAACAATAGAATGGGAATGATCTGTGATTTCTGGAAAGAATAAAGAGGCAGGAAAAGACCCCCACTATTTCGCTCTGTTGGAATGCATGGATAACGACGGGTGTATGGTTTGCCGATTGTTGGAGCGCCAGGTAGAAAGGATCATCGACTCTTTGCGCTACGAGAAGATTGATGATTTCGAGGTCCGGCGATCGATCCATCAATCAGGTGGGTTTTGCCGAGAGCACGCGCTGCAAGTTTTGGAGAAAGGGGACCCTTTAGTTCATGCCATCATCTACAGCCGCCTATTTGAACAAAAAGCGGAAGCCCTCCGTTTGGAGGTAAACCTAATCCGAAGGCGTGGCCACCGAAATAGGGGAAAACGCCTAGAAAGTAGCGGAGGATTCCGTGAAGATGGCGTGCCCGGGTGCCTTATCTGCCAAGCCGAGCGGGAACTCGAAAAGCGGGTTTTGCCTTTAATTCCGATTTTTTTCGCCCAGGACGAAGCCTTCCGAGACGCCTTCAAAGTAAGCGGTCATCTTTGTGTCCCCCATCTCGAAGCGGTTTTTGCCTATTCGAAAGCCCATTCGGAGGTTAAGGACATCATCTCCGTCCAAATTGAGAAATACGCGATCTTGGCCAACCATTTGAGAGAGATCGAACGGAAGTTCGATTATCGTTATTGCGGGGAGGCCTCTTGCGAAGAAGAAAGAAAAGCGTGGAAACTGGCCGTCGCCCTTTGGACGGGCAATTGATCTCCTTCCGACCTTCTCAACGGGTAGTTGAGACTTTAGGGTTTGTTTTCAAGGTGGAGGCGGCGCACCCTGCGTCGTCTTCTTAATCCTCGGATGTTTCCGCCATTTTTAGATGGTCCAAATACCTCTCGTCTAAAGCTAAGTAAAGGTTGAGCTCGGACGAGAAGCGGATAAAAAAGTAGAAGAGATAAAATCCCAGCGTCAGAAAGGTCAGCAATATGAACGACGCC
>JAAYCF010000246.1 GCA_012744415.1 Thermotogaceae bacterium | reverse complement strand
GGGGCGTTTTTTTCTGGGTTAGGATTGTTCATTCTTTATTATGTCGTGGCTGTCATCGTGCTCATCGCGGCGAAAATCTTATTCAAACCAAGCCAGGAACTTTTCAGGAAGCTGCTCCATCTCGCCTGTTTTATGTCTGTGTTCGTCCTTCACTATGCGATCGACACGTGGTATATCGCGATGTCAGTGGCGTTGGCTTTTGCTCTGCTTCTATACCCCATTCTGTATTTCGCCGAACGGTTTCCGAAGCTGATGCAATTACTGCAAGAGAGAAAACCCGGAGAAATCCGATCGAGCCTCGTTCTGGTGTTTTTGATGATGGCCCTTTTGATCTTCGTTTTCTGGGGATGGATGGGTGAAGAGTGGAAGTATATCTCGATTGTCTCCGTGATGGCTTGGGGTTTTGGAGACGGGGCAGCGGCTTTGATCGGAAAACGTTTTGGGCGAAGCGTCGTTCGCCATCGACGGGTGGAAGGTAAAAAAACGCTGGAAGGGTCGATTGCGATGTCGGTGTTTGCGGCCGCCGCGATCTTCGTCAGCCTGCTGTTTTTAACAAAGACGCCGTGGTACTTTTGCCTGATCGCCGCCTTGTGTATCGCGCCGATCTGTTCCGCCGTAGAACTGTTTTCCCGCAACGGAACGGATACGATTACGGTCCCTCTCGCAACCGCTATCCCAACGTTCTTTCTGATGAAATTATTTTCCCTGGCAAGTCTCTAACATGGACGAACGCAAATCCGGATCTCGAAAACGCGAAAAAACACTACTCGTTGCGCTGTTATTAAGTTCTCCCGGCCCTGTCCTTACCGGCATTGCCGCCGTCACTAGCCTATCCGCCACCCAAATTGCGGACTTTCTACGCCGATCCGCAGAACTGGTCGCGCTCTTCGTGAGTTGGTGGATCTATCGAAAGATACAAAACAATCCCCACATCGAAACGCCCCGCCGGGATAAAATGACGCGCTTCGCGAATAAAACCGTCTCTATCGCCATGATATGCTCCGGGATCGCGATGATGACCGTCGGACTCTTTCGAATCTTCTTCTATACCGTCAACGGAAACGTTGTTTTGGGTTACGTGATCGCGATACTGGGTCTGATCACCAACGCCTGGTTCTGGTGGCGGTACGGGAGCTTGAACAGAGAAACCTTTGATCCGGTCATCGAAAGCCAACAAAAACTCTATCGCGCGAAGGCGTGTGTAGACCTGACCGTCGTCATTGCGCTGACATCCGTGTTGATCGCTCCGCAGAATCCGGCCACACGTTATATTGATTCCGCGGGGTGCATTATCGTCGCGTTCTATCTCGCCTTTTCCGGCATCGGGATGCTCAGGGAACAAAAACCGCTGGAAAAAACGGAAAACGCCTCCGAACAACTCCCATAAACATTCTGTTTTCACGCGGCCGCTTTTCGCGCATGCATCTCTGACCAGTTTTTTTCAACAGGCAAAGGATTGCCCGTTCCAGTCAATCTTCAGCGCCTGTTGATGCGCAAACTGACCATGAACCATCTTGACAAATACCCGGGTTCTTTTCGAGATAGACTCTTGGGCATCCGTATCAGGAGGGATTATTATGAAACAGAAAAAGAGAAACAAAGGGGTGCGGCTCGCCACATTGATGACAGGTTTGTTGATTCTTCTCCCTTTGTGCCTGTTTGCCTTTCCGCGCGTCGATCACTTTCCGTGTGCCGGTGAGATGGTTCTCGTGGGAGCCGGAACGTTTCAAATGGGAAACACGAATAACGACATTGCCGCTCAAAGCAATGAGAAACCGATCCACGTCGTCACCTTCACTTACGAATTTTGGATTGGCAGGTATGAAGTCACCTTCGACGAATACGACGCATTCTCAAAGGCTTCGGGAAAGACGCTAATACCGGATTACAGCGCTTGGTCCGAATACGATTTGGGACGAGGAACCCGACCCGTGATCAACGTCAGTTGGTGGGATGCTATCGCCTATTGTAACCGGTTAAGCGAATCGGAGGGGCTAAGAAACGCCTATGATGGGAAAGGAAACCTATTGGACACAGAAGGAAAAATCACGCAGGACATCACGCGCGTCGAAGGATATCGGTTGCCGACAGAAGCGGAATGGGAATATGCGGCGCGCGGCGGCGAAAACGCCACGGAAACCCGATTTGCCGGAAGCAACGACCTGAACGAAGTGGGATGGTATTGGCAAAACTCAGGCGAAAATTGGTTGCCCGGGACAGATAAAGATTGGGACGGGGGAAAGATCAAAGCGAATAAATGCAGGACGCAACCGGTCGGACAGAAGAAAGCCAATGCCTTTGGCCTTTACGACATGTCCGGAAACGCGGCCGAATGGTGTCACGATTGGTTTGGGACTTACGCGGCCCAGGATCAACAGAATCCCATTGGCCCGAAAAACGGTTCTCGGCGAGTGAACCGCGGCGGGGGCTGGAGTTTCGACGCACCGTTGTGCCGCTTGGCGTCTCGAAGCTTTTATGAACCCGTCATCGTTCGGCACATCCTCGGGTTTCGCCTCGCCAGAACGAGCTTTTAGTTCGGCTTTTTTTCGTTTCAAGTTTCGAGTCCTGATTCCAGACGAAAGAATTTCTCTTGATCGGACTATCTCTCTTCATGGTCATGCCGGAACGGCATTCGATTAACATTACTTTGCTTCCCGTCCGAAGCTCAAAAGAACCGCGCTCTTTTACGGCACGCACATTCGGCGGTCTATTCTAATAACGTGTTATAATGAATATCGGGATCTTTCGAATCATGCCCATAAGGGGGGGAGTGCTTTGAAAAGACTCCAGACGATATTTTTCTTTTTAATTTTGTCCGTGGTAATGGGCTACGGTTGCAGCAGTTTTTCGAGCAACGGGGAGCGGATGATACGGGGGATGAACTTCGATTTTTCGGGAAAGCCTCCCCTAACCTTTCGCGTTTCTTCTCAGCCGAACGGAAAGACGCTGATCGTATATTTCCAGTACCAAGGCTCGGACTGTTATTTTTTGGGTGTGAATCAAAGAGGCAATTTTTGCACCTTTCAAATGGTTCCCAACCAGTATGCATCACGGACTCCGGGAAAAACCGACCTTAGCCTGTTTTCGTTTTGGGAAGACGCGTTAAAAAAACTTACCTGATTATTCGGAGTTCGAAGAAATCTTATCGACACGACGGTTAAAGTGCGAAGGCGGCTGGTCTTTGCATAGTCTCATGGCCGATGCCTTCGGCAACACGTACATCCTCGAAACGGGCGAAAAGGACAATCTGATAACCCGGCAGGAACAATCGGCGATCGCTTTGACGAATTTCTATCTTTACGATTATCTGCAAATCCCGCCACGAAAGATCGGATCGGGATTCGAGCGTTACAACAGCATCTTGAATAAAATCGCCGAGATCGGGAAAATCACGAGTATTGATGACGCTTTCGACGTTCTCGAAACCGCGCTTCAAACGGGCGAAGTCCGTTCTGAACTGACCGCCGTCTTTGACACTTCCGAACCGGTTCTCTATATCGCGCTCGATGCCGATCTATCGAAGATATGGAAAGTCGATTTCTCAAACGAGACAGTGCGCGATTACCGAGGTTTCGAATCCCCGTTTTTCCTGGATTTTTCGCAAACACATCAGTTTACGGATAAAGAGTTAGGTCTCTTTGATATCGCACCGAATGCGCAATAGAGAAACAGATAGATGTCTTTTACGCTTCGCAAAGAAGCAAACAAATATCGAAATACCGGCTTCTTTTATTTGCCAAGAGAAGTTCGGCGCGCGACGAAAAACTCATAGGCATAGAAGTCTGAATAGAGCCTGTGTGTTTTCGGCTCTTCGGCGAGTTGGTCCAGAATCGTTGAAGCTTCCAAGTCGCCGGTGTATTTTGCGCGCAACTCCGCTATACGCGCCTCCATGGGCGTGTAGAAATCGTCCCACCACGCTTCATCGGGCAATGAAAAGTGTCCGACAAGCTCGAAGCCGGTATCACGGATCGCCTTAAGATCGTCCTGCAACCCTCCCATGGACGGATAGTCGAAATCGAAACTGGCTTTCATGGCGGGAGGCGGGTTCTCTTTTCGCCAAATCGCGTCGGTAAACGCCAAATATCCTCCGGCTTTCAGCAACTCATAGCACACCCGAAGCGCCGTCGAAAGCCCGATACTGTATAGCGCGCCTTCCGACCAGATAAGGTCGAAACTCTCCGGCGGTTGTTTCGGATCGGCCATATCTCCGACCAACGCTTTGACACGCTGCGAAAGCCCACGCTCAGCAATAGTCCTTTGCAATCGCTCGATGCTCGGCGCGTGGTTGTCCAAGGCAACGATGGAACCCGAGGTAAGCTCCGCAAGCAGAAGCGTTTGCCCGCCGACGCCGCATCCCAGATCCAGTATCGCGGGAGAATCCCGCAACTCTCTGCACAGGCTGAGGGCTTTTGCCGCGCATGCGCGGTTACCCGGACCCTGACGGGGTAGGTTCTCGTAAACCTCGAAAAACACTTCCCAAAAACGCGGATTGAGTTCGGCCATCGATATTCCCCCCATAATGATTATGATTGCACAACGCAAGTGGCCACATCTGCTGCCTCGCATTAAAGCGGCAGATCATCGCTCTTCTGCCTCTCCATTGAGAAAATTGGGGACTCCAACCCGAAACGTTTGCTTGACGTGTGGGCAGAAAATCACTTTCTTAATATACATACGACTCCCCGTTCCTCTGCCCGCTGCTTCAATAACTGCGTGGCTTCTTTCGCTCTCAGTTTTCCTTCCATTCCGTTGAGTTCTTCGTTGAATCGAATTTCTTCCATGACCGTACAAAGATCTCGGTAGTCCATATTGTTGACTACCACACAATAAAAAGTTTTCGATTTTCCGTCGTTATACTTGTCTATCAAAAGCTTTAGGTAATTAAATTTCTCTTTTAGCTCTTTCGGATATTGGTCCAAGTCTTCCTGCGCTTCCCGAAAATGCGGCAGGACCTTAACGTATGAAACGAAGGAGTCTCTTTCACTCGGCGCTTTATATCTGGCGCAGGGATATTCTGGACATCTAAAACAGTATTCGATACAGCCGTGACGTATACCGCATCCCATAACGGCGCATGAGGGATGTTTGTCTTCGAAACCGGGGCCGCCGCATCCGGGACACCGTGACGGGCCGTCCGTATGAAACCGGGGACACAAACAACAATTCAGTCCGCATAGAGCGTAATCGGGTTCTGCTCTCGAAAGGAAGGGCACGCTACCACCTCATTAAACGAAAAAGATCCATGGAAAGAGCCAATTATCGGTAACCTTTCCCAAAAGGACCCTTTCACAGTTGTTTACGACGCTCGATATTGTAACCCCCATATCCGTTCTTCTTCCAGAAGGGTGGAGATACCTCGTTCCTGGCTGATACCACGCATGCGATTCGATTAACGCCTTGGTT
>JAAYCF010000022.1 GCA_012744415.1 Thermotogaceae bacterium | reverse complement strand
ACCGTCGAAAAATAGGTCACGAAATCTTCCTCGTGGCCTTCAAACAAGGCTTTCGCCGTAGGGAAGGCGCGTTCGTTTCGAAGATTCATCATCGCCCGGGTATGCGGAAATCCTTTCGGGTCTAAGGTCGTTAGAAAAGCCGCCTGCGCTTCTTTTTGGTAATATAGAATCAACTCTTTCGCTTTCGCCCGTAGCCCTCTCTCTTCCAATTGGCCCACATCCTTAGTGAGGTATTTTTGATCATATTTGCATTAGGCGCAAAAACGCGTTCAATTGTTTATTATTTCTTTCCCCGCAACCGAATCACCCGCGAATACCCTTCCTGATATTTACGATCCATCACGTGAGTTGGGCGTTTTTATCGGCACCTCTCACGACCTGCGTCTATTCAACAAACAGGTCGTCCATCAACGTTTGGATTTCTTTCTTGAGATCTTCGGTCTCCTGTTTTTGCGTGTGCCAACCAAAGGCGTCTTTGAGAACGGCATCGCCTTCCCGGGTCTCCTTTTCGAGGGTGATGCGCAAAACCTGTATGAAACGATCCGCCCCGCTCTCTTCCGCGCCCGCGATCTCGACGATCGCATAATCTCCTTCAAAGCGGTCCACGATGCCTCTTACGGAAGCTGCCTCAGCGGAAGTGACCGCTACGATCTCCCGATTTTTCACCGCAGCCTTTTCTTTGCAGAGCGGCGGTAGTCGTTTTTTCCGTTTTCTTTTCCTCACGGCTGACACCCCCCGCACGGTCGATAACCCGCAGCGATAGCTTCTTCCCGCGTGTTGAAATACACACGGTTCGCTTCTTCGGGAAGACCGGTGCAGGTCGGGAGATGGAAGACCTTCGAGTTCTTGTTCCCGATGTAAACACCGGTAAAAACAACAGGTTGAGCGAGCGCCGCGCCCTTTTCAGTATAAACGGCCAGCTGCTTTCCGTCTGTCTCGAACCGGATCGTTCCGTCCAAATCAGTTCGGTACAAGGTGACGTCATATTTCTTAAGCGTGACTAACGTTTCTCGATGCGGGTATCCGTAATCATTGGCTTTAGCGCACATTATTACGGCGTAATCGGGATCGACGGTTTTTATGAAGGTGTCGGAAGAAGCGCGATAGCTCCCATGATGGCCGATTTTCAGAACATTCGCCTGTAGATTCCGAGTTCTGCTCATGATTTCTTTTTCGGCGCGCTCTTCCGCGTCTCCCATCAATAAAAAGGAGATGTCGCCATAGGTCAACCAGATTACGGCGCTCCAATCGTTGAGAGAATCGTAGTCATCCCGAACCGGTCCGAGAAAACGAAAGGACAACCCATCTTCCACATCAACGGTGACCCCCGCCTGAGCGATCTGTATCTTCAGCCCTTCACGCTGGACGGCTAATAGAAGTTCCCGGTAGATGGAGATCGTATGGGTTGCTCTTGTCATGTACACCTGATCGACGCGATACTGCTGAAAAGCGGGAACCAACCCGGACAGGTGATCGGAATGGGGATGGGTCACGACGACCATGTCCAACTTCTCGACAGGGACACTTTTCAGGTAGTCCATGAACTGCGTTACCCGGTCGTAAGGCCCTCCGTCGATCAGAATGGTCTTTCCTTGCGGAGTTTGTATAAGAATGGCGTCTCCTTGCCCCACATCAATAAAGTGTACGATCAGATTTCCATATAAAGGCAAAACGAAAATGACAACGGAAACAATAAAACATAAGGTTCTTTTTAACCTCAAAAGATCACCTCTTCTTCATCATTCTATGTCGTTTCGATAATAGCGCTGGATTTCGGAAAGACTCACCGCATGATACCTTTCGCCCCCCCGGTTCCACCGTCCGAAATGGATTGCGGAACTTGGGCAATAAGCCACACACCGCATGCACAGCTGACACGTGTTTCCTATCTTCGGTACTGAATCGCGTTTTCCGTCGGGCAATCGAATATTTCCGACAGGACACAAAGAGACGCACAGATGGCATCGGGCGCATCGCTTCGCGTCGATGTTGAGAAAAACGGCTTTGGAGAGGAGATGCTGAACGGGTTTTGACATCATCCCGATCGCAAGAAGATACATGAACAGCATCCCGTATTCAGTCAAGAACCCAGTTTTCCATTCCGTACGATTTGTCGCCAAAGCAGCCGCAAAGGCGATTGCTTGATCCATCCCCTTCCGGATAATCGAAGCATTCGCCGTTTCCGAAGCAGGGGTTTTTGACAGATTGTTGGGCATGATAATCTCTTTCTCGCCCAGAGGGACGTAGCCCTTTCTCAACAGAAGATCTCGGAGGGGGCGAACGATGCCGCCCGAGTATCCAGCGAGAGTATCGACTAAGAATGCCGGTTTGCCTTCTCCTTTCGGAAGGGCGTTAATAAAGCGCCAGACAAACGGATAGGTCGACTGAACCGCTACCGGGAACGCCAATCCCAGGGTGTCGGAAATCGCTATTCGAAAAGAATCGGTTGTTTCTATGGGATGAAGGCGGACTGCCACACCGCGATCCAAAAACGTTCGGGCCATCGATTGGACGATCAGCAGGGTGTTTCCGGTTCCAGAGAAGTGATACAGATCAACGGCCTTCAAATCGCTAACGAACCTTCATCCCTTCATTTGCCGAGGATTCTGTCGGCCTCTTCTTGTTGATGGGGAAAGAGATCGGCCGGAACGGCCGCTTTGCCTAATTTTACAAAAACACGGTGTCTGGCGCAACTGTTAAAATCAGCTTCGCAATACTTGCTCTTCATCGTGTTAGCCATCTGAGGCATATTCTTCATTTTATCGTTGAAAAACGGGCAACCTGTCAAGCATTCGCATTTCATGGTCAACCCTCCCGTCTACCCGAAAAGTAAAAATAGTATATCACAGACAAGAATAAAAATTGATTTTCGGATGTCATCTATGACAAAATGAATGTTAAATTATGAGGCGCATCGGTTAAAGGCTTCCCCAGGCTGGAACGGTTCCTACCCGATTCAATGGCTTTATGCGTCGGAGTAGTTATCGAAATACCCTTGGATCAAAACAACGGGCGTGCCTTTATCGCCGCTACCCGTCGTGAGATCGCACAGGGAGCTGAGGAGATCGGTTAGCCGCCTCGGCGTCGTGCCTTGAGACAACATCATTCCTTTCAGGTTTTTGTCTTTTTGACGGATGGTCTCTTTTATGGCCTGATTGAGTTCTTCGCCTCGGAGGGAGGCAAACTGGCTGTCTAAAACGTATTTGAGCTTGATTTCGTTGGGGGTTCCCTCTAACCCTTTCGTGTAGAAAGGAGAAGTGACCGGATCCGCCAGCTCCCATATTCCTCCCGCGGGGTCTTTAAAAGCGCCGTCCCCATAAACCATGACTTCTATCTCTTTGGAGGTTTTTTCGCGCAACTCCTTTTGAATCCCGTTGACTAAAGGATCCCCGTCTCTCGGGAAGAGTTTGACTTTTTCTTCCGTTGCCTTATTGGAGCCTAAAAGCCCGTATAACGGATTAAAACCGCTACCCTGAACGCTTTGGGTCAGGATATCGTCTGTTCCGAAAACGATTTTCGCTCCGGCTTCCCGCAACTGCCGCTTGGTTTTCTGACGCTGATGCACATTCGCAACGAGAACCTCCTGGCAGTAATCGAGGATGGTAATGGCTCGGTTGGAAAAAAGATACTCGATCTCGCACCCTTCTTTTTCTACGATCTCCCGGTAATAGCGGACATAGTTGATCCCGGTAAACGGATGAACCTCATCGCCAAAATAGGTTACATATTCCTTTTCGCTTAACACATCCGTCCAAGGGTCGATACGGTACTTTTCGAGCAGATCTTCCCGGAACAAGCTGTTTCCGACTTCATCGGCGGGATAGCTGAGTTGAATCGTCAATTTCCTCGCGCCTCTGGCGATCCCCCGAAGAATGATCGCAAAACGGTTTCTGCTTAAGGGTGAAGGAAATACGACTCCGATATGGCCGCTTGGAAATTTGTTGCGGACATCCGAAGCGATTTGATCGACGGTGGCGTAATTGCCTTGGGCTATGGCAACGACCGCTTCTGTTACCGCCACGACATCTTTATCTCTGAAGGAAAACCGCTCTTCCTTCGCGGCATTTAAAAGAGATTCCACGACAATTTGTTGCAAGGGGTCTCCGGTGCGGATGATCGGAGTACGGATCCCTCTGACGACGGTACCGACAGTTCTCATCTGTTTGCCTCCTGTAAAAACGGATTATCCCTTCCGCAAAGCGGCTTTCGGGAGTATTCGGGCACTTACGGGCTTCGCGCAAAACGGTTTATTCTATCATATTTATAAGACCTTGGGTGAATCCGAGTCAAACCTTTGCCGCAGCTCCAAGGGCCGGAGGTTTTACACGAGTGTCATGAGGGGGATCCCCGAAATCGGGAAGCGCCGCTATGCGGGACGGTGGTATAATAGGATTCTTGGAGGTGCGCGATGTTTCCGTTGAAAGATACGATTGGCAGTTTGAAGAAACCCCTTATGACCTACGCGATTATCGCGGTCAATATACTCATTTTCATCATTCAGATCAGCCTGTCCGGGCAGAAAGTGGCGGTTGGGACGCAAGTATGGAACGGAATGAACGCTTTCACGTTCCAATTCGGCATGATTTCTGCCCGATTCACGGACAGCGCTTACGCCCAGTCATTTCGCGCCGCCTTTCCCGGAAGCGTCCCGGCGCTCTTCACGGTTTTTACAGCGATGTTCCTTCATAGCGGATGGCTGCATCTCATTTCTAATCTCTGGGCGCTATGGATATTCGGGGATAACGTCGAAGATAGGATGGGACATTGGCGGTTTCTTTTGTTCTATATTCTCGCCGGCCTTGCGGGAAATTTGATGTTCTTCGTTTCCTCGCTATTCACGAAAATACCGCTGGTGGGGGCTTCCGGCGCGATCGCGGGGGTGATGGGGGCTTACCTTGTTCTTTTTCCATTCGCGAAAGTTCGTACCCTGTTCATCCTCTTTATCTTTCCCTATATCGTGGATATTGCCGCGCCGATCTATCTGGGTGTTTGGTTCATCCTGCAATTTTTCAACGGAGCGACCTCGATGCTGGGGAGAAGCGGAACCAGCTCAGTCGCTTATTGGGCACATATCGGAGGGTTTGTCTTCGGATTGCTTGCGTTCCGATGGTTTTTAAGTAAAGAGCGTGTCGCGAGGATAGGGTAAAGGCCGTTGTTAAGGTTCATCACACCCGCTCGCCACTAAAGGAGTGAAGACTATGCCAAAAGTATTTCGACTGGAAAAATTGGAATCAGATTTTTTAAGAATCTTATCCCAAGCCTTGCTGGAATGGAAGAATCCCGATTTTCCGAAAGAGAAAATCTCTTTTACGAGGGTTCTGTTATCCAAAGATAAACGGTATTTGGACCTTTTTGTCAGTATCTTTGAAACCTCCGGCTCTTTGGAAGATCGTGAAAACCTATTTCACGCGCTTCAAAGCCATACCAAGCACTTCCGCTCCGTTTTGGCGAAAAATTCCCATATGTACGTAACGCCAGAAATCCGGATGGTTTTTGATCGGGGGATTGAAGAAAGCGTGAGAATGCAAAAAATAATCGACGGCCTTAAGAATGAAGGATAGTGTTTCTCCGTACAACGGAGTGTTGATCGTTAATAAACCCTCCGGGCCTTCTTCACACGATATGGTGTACCGGCTCCGGTCGTTGCTTGGAATACAAAAAATCGGTCACGCCGGCACACTGGACCCTTTCGCCTCCGGCGTCCTGGTGATGGGAATCGGGCAGGGGACGAAAATACTCGAATACCTGCAGCATCAGAAGAAAACCTATCGTATGGTCTTGCGTTTGGGTCTGATCACCGATACCTTCGATTGCAGCGGGCAAGTGATCGAGGAAAAAGAGGTCCGTTTCAATCAAGAAGAGATACAAGAAGCGGCAAGTGCTTTTGTGGGCGGGTATGCGCAGGTTCCTCCCGTTTATAGTGCGAAGAAGGTGAATGGGCAAAGGCTCTACGATCTCGCCCGGAAGGGGAAGATCATCCGGATGCCGCCGAAAAATGTTATGATCGATCAAATCGATATTTTATCGGTTCGGGAGGCCGACGTCACCGTAGAGGTCGTCGCCGGAGAAGGAACCTATATGCGGTCCTTGGCGATGGATATCGGATACCGTTTGGGAGTTGGGGCCACCGCCCTGTCTCTCGTTCGTTTGAAAAGCGGGCGGTTTACGGTCGAAGAGGCGATAACGATCGGTGAAGAAACCTCCAAGGAACTTTTGATCCAATCGATTATCCCGATCGAGCAGGGGCTGCCAGAGTTTAAACGCCTTTACCTGTCTGAAGAGAACGTTTCGGAAGTACGGAACGGAAAGCAGATCTATGCCTTCTTTCCGACGGCGGGCCCTGCGGGAGTCAGCAGCGATTTAGGCTTTGAAAAAGACGAACTCCTTATGGCCTGCGATCAAACCGGCAAGCCGGTGGCGATGATACGGGCGGAAGTCAATGGCTCCTTTGCCGAGAGTTTAGCTCACCGAGCGATGAACCGGCGGATCGCCACGTTGGTTAAGGTCTTTGGAGTGATGTGATCGTTGAACGCGATAACGATAGGCATCTTTGATGGCATTCACGCGGGTCATCGGCGGCTAATCCACCAAACTGTAAAAAGACGGCCTGCCGCAGGCCAGGCTGTGATGCTGACCTTTCCGTATCCGCCCGAGTACTATTTCAACCCTCGCGAATTCGAAGGATTGCTTTACCTGACTGAAGAAAAGGAAAAACGCGCCCGCGCTTTGGGCATGGATCGGGTCGAGATTCTCGATTTTCCGACTCTTAAGGACATGACTCCATCGGAGTTTGTGGACCATATTCTGTGCCCGTTGAATCCAGCCTGGGTTATCGTCGGCTACAACTTCCGGTTTGGTCGCCATCGTGCGGGAACCACAGATTTTTTGCGGGCTTACGGAAAGAAAAAAGGGTTTCAAACAACAGTGGTTCCCCCGGTCTTCGTGAATGGCGTCAAAGTAAGCAGCACGATCATTCGCTACTTCCTGAAAAGCGGAGAAATCGCAAAAGCGAACGCGTTCTTGAACCAGCCGTATCTCTTGGAAGGATCGTTTGCGGAAGCGCCCGACACCGGGGTTCTTTCCGCGTTGTTTTCCCTACGTTTTCTCAGAAAAGGATCAGGATTCGTCCCGCTCTATCCCGGCTACTACCTGGCCCGCAACCGGCATCTCGGATACGCCATCCTCTGCATTTCTTATAAGGGGACTTCGAGCGAAAATCCCCGCTTTTCCCTCCACCCGTTGGGATTCGATCGGGATCCCCCCCGCCGCGTTGAAGGCATAAGCACGAAATCATCGTACGATACGCAGGCATCGTACGATACGCAGGCATCGTACGATTGGATTCTCTTGAAATACCTGTCTTCAAGAATTGATCAGACGATCCTTGGGGCAATACGCGGTCAGGGGATGACAAAGACGCGATCCCGTTGAAATCACCGGTCAGACAGGGGAACCCGCCGCTCGGCTTCATGACGAGATACGATCGAAAACGAGAACCTGACTTTGGAAATGGGTCGGTTCTAAGAGCTTGACCTCAAACTTTCTCTCAAAGAGGATGGGAACCCCAACCTGCTGTAGAACGGAACCGGAGAAGACCTGATCGGTGCTTCGCAAACGATAATGCGCACGGGCATCGAGACCTTTCAGACGGATCATCGGAATCTCGAAAAGTCGTAGCGGAACCGGGTTTTTTAGCACAATCACGACAACTGTCTTGCCCTCCTCTCCGAGGTATTCGTTGACTGTCCACCCGTGTTCCGAGGGCCACCGCAAGCGATACAACTGTCCGTTTTGTATCACCTTTCGGATCGACTTGTAAAAAGCAATAAGCGCTCTTGCTTCCACCAACTCATCGTTCGTGTAATGAGACAGGTCGGCGCCAATTCCCATCGAACCCAACATGGCCGTATGAAAACGGAACGAAAGCGGGTAAGCGCTTTTTCCGCCCCAATCGGTGACCCAATTCATCATCACCTTCGGCGTATAAGCTAAAGAGAAGCCTTCCTGGATGGATTGCCGGTCAAAGGGATCGGTGTTGTCGCTCGTCCATACCTGGTCGGCCCATCTCAATATTCCGAGATCCACGCGACCGCCTCCGCCGGCACAGCTTTCAAAGGTAACCTTCGGATGTTTCCGCCGCAATGTATCCCAGATTTCATAGAGATGATGGACGTACCGGACCCACATTTCCCGATCTTTTCCCTCTGGCGCCTGTGTCCATCCCGATTCGAGGATCGGACGGTTCATATCCCATTTGATGAATTCGATCGCGTTTTCGGACAGCAGCCAATCGAGGGTTCCGAGTATGAATCCTTTCACTTCCGGTTTCGCCAGATTCAGAATGAGTTGGTTTCGCCGAAGGGTCATCGGCCGGTTCGGAAACTGCAATACCCAATCCGGATGCACGCGAAACAAATCGCTGTCCGGATTGACCATCTCGGGCTCCACCCATAGGCCGAAGTCCATGCCGCGTCTATGGACGTGGTCGATCAAGGGTTTTAAACCATACGGGAACTTTCGCGGATTCGCATACCAGTCTCCTAACCCCGCCTGATCGTTGTCACGATTGCCGAACCAACCGTCATCCATCACGAAGACTTCGATGCCGATCTCTGCGGCGAGGTCGGCCAATCGTTTTTGATTGGCTTCGTTTACCGAAAAGTTTGTCGCTTCCCAGGAATTGTAAAGAACCTTTCGTAAAGAAGGCGTCTTCTCTTCCGCGTTTTTCGGAAGCAGATGCTCCCTCTCGTATCGATGAAGATTGCGGCTCATTTGCCCGAAACCTCCGGTTGTAAACCCTCCGAGGAAGACGGGTGTTTGAAAAGTCCCCCCTGGCTCCAAGGTTATCCGGGTGTCCCATGGATTGATCCCACCGCATATTTGAATATTCTCGTAGAGCTGCTGAAAGATGGTCATTCGCCAATTTCCGCTCCATCCGAGCGCTCCGTACCATACCGCGCCGCTGTTTTCGCCCGCGTCGGCGCTCAGCGCGAAAAACGGATTGTGAAAAGCGGAGGTTTGTCCTAAACGGCTCTCTAAAACGATCTTCCCATCCGCTACGGGTTGCGTGGTTCTTCGGGTTTCGTGCGCCCACATCCCCGATAGATGGGTGAGGAAATATCGGTCGTTTCCCGGAATATACCAGGCGGCCGATCCGATCTCTTCCAGGAGGATCACATGGTCGCTCTCGTTGACGAGGGTTATCCACCGTTCGATGAGATCAATCGGTTCGAAGAGCCGGTAATGCAAAAGCGCCTTCAATCCGTAAGCGGGATCGAAGAGGCGGATAATTAACGTATCCGGGTTTGGGTTTTCGAAACCGTCGTATTTCAATACGACGTCCCGTACGCCGTCATGGAAACAAGCCTTAATACACGCTTCCGCCATATTGCCTTCCCCGCGAACCGGCGCCTCGTCATTCCAATCCCACCAAACGCGATCGCAATACCGGGAAAGATCGGGATAGTCGGATGGGTCTTCCAACCGCTCTCCCCACCAGGTATGCTTGATATGGCCTCCCGAATGGATGCCAAAGGCATATCCGGAATGCTGCGTTTCCAAGACCCACAGATTACGCTGAGCGTCATAGATAATCGGCATAGGCTCCCCCCCTTAAACGATAGAAGATTATAGCATGT